>CABSAH010000046.1 GCA_902475645.1 uncultured Christensenellaceae bacterium
CAGCCCACCGGCATCCCCTGCACGGTATCCATGAACCCCATTATGGTGGACGGTACCGGCATGTGCGGCGGCTGCCGCCTTACGCTGCACCGCAACGGCGAAACCATAACCAAGTTTGCCTGCGTTGACGGCCCCGACTTCAACGGCTATGAAGTTGACTTCGACGAGGCCATGTCCCGCGGAACCACCTATAAGGAGTTCGAGCGCGCGGCGCATGAGCATGTATGCAATCTCTTTAAGCAGGAGGTAAAATAAAATGCCTAACATGAACCCCAAGAAGAACCCCATGCCCTCCCAGGAGCCGGACGTCCGCAACCATAATTTCAAAGAGGTCGCCCTTGGCTACACCGAGGAAATAGCCCTTGACGAGGCTGCCCGCTGCCTTAACTGCAAGAATATGCCCTGCGTAAACGGCTGCCCCGTAAACATACATATCCCCGAATTCATTGCAAAGATACGCGAGCTGGACTTTGAAGGCGCATATCAGGTAATCTCCCGCGATTCAAGCCTGCCCGCAGTCTGCGGCCGCGTTTGCCCGCAGGAAACCCAGTGCGAAGCCAAGTGCGTGCGCGGAATAAAGGGCGAACCCGTCGGCATAGGCCGTTTAGAGCGCTTTGTTGCCGATTGGCACAATGCCCATTCCACCGCCCCGAGCGATATTCCCGCCCCCAACGGCCACAAGGTAGCAATAGTCGGCAGCGGTCCTTCCGGCCTCACCTGCGCGGGCGATTTGGCGCGCAAGGGCTACAAGGTAAGCGTATTTGAGGCGCTGCACACCGCAGGCGGCGTGCTGGTATACGGTATACCCGAATTCCGTCTGCCCAAGGCCATAGTTCAGAAGGAGATCGACAACCTGAGCGCACTCGGCGTAGACGTTGAAACCAACATGGTAATAGGCAAGACCCTGACCACAGATGAGCTGTTCGACATGGGCTATGAAGCCGTGTTCATAGGCTCCGGCGCAGGTCTGCCCATGTTCATGAACATCCCCGGCGAAAACCTGAAGGGCGTATACTCCGCCAACGAGTTCCTTACCCGCATCAATTTGATGAAGGCTTACCGCGAGGACAGCGATACCCCCATAATGCACGGCAAGCACGTTGCGGTGGTTGGCGGCGGCAACGTTGCCATGGACGCCGCGCGCTGCGCAAGAAGGCTCGGCGCCGAGGTTAAGATAGTATATCGCCGCAGCGAGAGCGAGCTGCCCGCCAGGCGTGAAGAGGTTGAGCATGCAAAGGAAGAAGGCATTGAATTCTGCCTGCTGACCACTCCCCTTTCCATAAAGGGCGATGACAAGTTCAGCGTATGCGCCATGAACTGCCAGAAGATGGAGCTTGGCGAGCCTGACGCTTCCGGTCGCCGCCGTCCCATTCCCGTAGAGGGCAGCGAATACGATATAGATGTAGACTGCGTTATAATGGCGCTGGGAACCTCCCCCAACCCGCTCATCAAGTCCACCACCAAGGGGCTTGAGGTCAACCGCAAGGGCGGCATAATCGTTGAGGAAGCCACCGGCAAGACCAGCCGCGACGCCGTGTATGCGGGCGGAGACGCCGTTACCGGCGCGGCAACCGTCATATCCGCCATGGGCGCGGGCAAAACCGCAGCCAAGGCCATAGACGAGTACCTTGCCAATAAATAAGCGATAGGTTAAAACCCTGCACTACTGCGCCGGACGACGATATATCGCCCGGCGCATTGTTTTTGTTGTATCCTGCCGCATTTATATGTATAATCAGGTATAAGGGCGGAGGTATACTCCGCCGGGAAAGAGGAACGAACGAATTTGGAAAGTTTTACGCTTGAAAGGGAAATGAAGCTGCCCGGTGTGCCGCTTAGGGGTTTGGTAATGCTGCCCGGGGAGCTTTTGCATTTTGATATAGCGCGGGAGGAAAGCCGCCGCGCCGTGCGCGCCGCGGAAGCAAAGGATTCCTTTGTATTCCTGACCACGCAAAAGGACAGCGCAAAAACCACCGTTAAGGCGGAGGATGTATTCAGCATGGGCGTTATTTGCCGCATACGCCAAACCGTGAACATGCCCGGCGGCATACTGCGCGCATTGGTGCTGGGGCTTTGCCGCGCGCGCATAACCGATGCGCAATACGGTAGCTATACCACCGTGACCGTGGAAACGGTTGAGGATGAGCCGTGCAACCCGCTTGTTGCCGAAGCGCTCAGGCGCAGGATAGACACATCCTTTAACGATTATCTCGGCATAACAAGCCGCATAAATGCGGACACGGCCGAAAATATACGCCATCTACCCCTTGTGGGTCAGTATGCCGACGCGGTTGCTAACGCCGTATTTGTGAAATCAAATATGCGTCAGGCCGTGCTGGATGCTGTAAGCGTTGAAGAAAGGCTGAAAATAGTCCTTGCAGGCGTTATGGGCGAAGTTGAAATAACAAAGCTTGATAAGCGCATTGCCGCAGAGGTTAAGCGCAGCATGGATCAGAACCAGCGCGAATACTATCTGCGCGAGCAGATAAAAGCCATACATAAGGAGCTTGGCGAAACCGAACAGGCCGAGGCTGAAGGCTATATGCAGCGGCTTAAAGAAAAGGCCATGCCGCAGCCCGTGCGCGAAAAGCTTGAACGCGAAATTGCGCGTTTCAGCGCCCTGCCCGCCGCATCGCATGAGCAGCCGCCCATGCGCAACTATATAGAATGTATGCTCGATTTGCCGTGGAGCGAGGAAACGAAGGACGATCTTGACATTGAACACGCCCGCGCCATACTCGACGAGGACCATTTCGGTATGGAAAAGGTAAAGCAGCGCATACTGGAGCATATTGCGGTTGCGCGTCTTACGGGCAAGGTCAACGGGCAGATAATATGCTTTGCAGGCCCGCCGGGCGTAGGCAAAACGAGCATAGCGTCAAGCATTGCAAGGGCATTGGGGCGCAACTTTGTACGCATGAGCCTTGGCGGTATACATGACGAGGCTGAAATACGCGGCCACAGGCGCACATACATAGGCGCAATGCCGGGCCGTGTTATAGCCGCCATGCGTCAGGCGGGCAGCATAAACCCGCTTCTGCTCTTTGACGAGATAGATAAGCTTACCTCGGATATGCGCGGAGACCCCGCCGCAGCCATGCTTGAGGTGCTGGACGGCGCGCAGAATTTTGCATTCCGCGATCATTTTTTGGAGCAGGAATACGATTTATCCAAGGTGATGTTCATAACCACAGCAAACGACAAGGACGCCATCCCCCGCCCGCTGCTGGACAGGATGGAGGTAATTGAGCTTAGCGGCTATCTTGAAACGGAGAAGGTGGAAATTGCCAAGCGGCACCTTATTCCGAAGCAGCTTGAAAAGCACGGGCTGAATAAAAGCCGGCTGAGCATAACGGATGAGGCAATAATTGCGCTTATACGCGGCTATACCCACGAGGCGGGCGTAAGGGAGCTGGAACGCGAAATTGCCGCCGTGTGCCGCAGGGCCGCAATGGATATAGGCAGCGGCAAAAGCCGCGTGCGCGTAGGCAGGCAAAAGCTTGAAGCATACCTCGGCGCGCCAAAATATACCCACGGCGCAATAGCCGCGGCGAACGAAGTCGGCCTTGCAAACGGGCTGGCGTGGACAAGCTTCGGCGGGGAAACGCTGCAAATAGAGGTTCAGATAGTGCCCGGCTCCGGTCAGGTGATATTGACGGGAAAGCTCGGCGACGTTATGCAGGAAAGCGCAAAGGCCGCGCTGACGTTCATAAAAGCCCATGCGGAGGAATTCGGCATAACGCTTCCGCTCGATAAAAAGGACATACACCTTCACGTTCCCGAAGGCGCCGTGCCGAAGGACGGCCCAAGCGCGGGCATAACCATAATGACCGCCATGCTCAGCGCGCTAAGCGGCATACCCGTGCGCGCGGATACGGCGATGACAGGCGAAATAACGCTGCGCGGGCGCGTGCTTGAAATAGGCGGGCTTAAAGAAAAGCTGCTTGCCGCATACCGCGCGGGCGTAAAGCGCGCGCTTATACCCAAGGCAAACGAAAAGGATCTTGCCGATGTGCCGGATGAGGTTAAGGCCAATATGGAAATAATAAGCGTTGCAAGCGCGTTTGACGTTATCGCCTTAGCGCTTGAGCATATGCCGCAGAAGGCGGCAAATGCATTTATACCGCAGCACACGCATAGCGGCGCTGCCGCCGTGCAGTAAGGAGCAGCATGGAAAAGTTTGATATAAAAAAGGCCGTATTTGTAACCAGCTTCGGCTTGGGCGGAAAATTCATACAGGAAGGCCCGCAGATAGCCATGGTGGGGCGCTCAAACGTGGGCAAATCCAGCCTTATCAATTCGCTTTGCCGCAATTCAAAGCTGGCGCGCATATCCGCAAGCCCCGGCAAAACGCGGCTGATAAACTATTTCAGCATAAACGACAGCTTTTATCTTGTTGACCTTCCCGGCTACGGCTACGCAAAGGTTTCAAAGGCGGAGCAGGAAAGCTGGGGCAAGCTTATGGAAAGCTATCTTTCGGGCGGGAGCGTAAGCCATATTTTCATGCTTATAGATATTCGCCACGAGCCTACCGCGGCCGATAAGCAGATGCTTGAATGGATAATATATTACGGCATCCCATATACGCTGATTGCCACAAAAGCCGATAAGCTTTCCCGTTCAAAGCGTCAACAGGCAGCAAACGCAAACGCAAGGCTGCTGGGCGCGCCGCCGTGGGCGCTGTGTTACAGCGCGGAAACCGGCGAAGGACGCGAGGAATTAGTGAAAAAAATAGGCGCCATAGTGAACGACAGTTGGGCAAATGCAAAGTAATACACAAATAATATGTACTTTTTGCATATGCCACTTGACATAACTATATGCTGTAAGCATAATAGTGGAAGTAAAAAACAAACTGTGGAGGATGTGGCAACATGGCTTTGAGAAAATGCCCGCGCTGCGAACTGAATTATATAAAAGACGATGAAAAATTCTGCAACGTTTGCCGCCGCGAAATGAAGGGCGGGGACAGCGAACCGGACGACAGCATTACGCTATGCAGCGAATGCGGCGAAAACCAGGCAGTTAAGGGAAGCGATCTTTGCGCGATATGCCTAAGGGAGGCCCGCAGGCAGGAGCTGCAATCCGGCAGCGCGGCGCAGCCGATAACCGATCCCGAGGATTTGGTGCTTAGCAGCGTTGGGCTGGACGAGATGGAGGTTCCCATGCCGAGCGAGGGCGAAATACCCGAAAGCGAGCTGAGCGAAATTGACAAGGAGCTTTCCTCCGACGACGATATAGACGACGAGGAAGATGAAGAAACCGAGGAGCCGGAAGCAGAGCCCGAACCCGAACCGAAGCCGAAGCGCGGCAGGAGAAAGTGATATCACCCAATGAAGGTATTCGCCATAGGAGATTTACATTTAAGCGGAAGCGCAAATAAGCCGATGGACGTTTTCGGCTCCGCGTGGGCAGATCATCCTAACCGCATAATCTCCGCATGGCGCAAAACCGTGGGCGAAGATGACCTTGTGCTTATACCGGGGGACATAAGCTGGGCAATGCGGCTTGAGGATGCGATATGCGACCTTGAATTCATAGGCGCATTACCCGGCACAAAGCTGCTTTTGCGCGGCAATCACGATTACTGGTGGAGCGCCCCGGGCAAGGTGCGCGCCGCGCTGCCCGATGGCTGCTTTGCAATTCAAAACGATTGTTTTACAATAGGCAATATATCCGTATGCGGAAGCCGGGGCTGGGTTTGCCCCGGTTCTTCAGGGTATAGCGAGGTTAAGGACAGGGCGATATACGAGCGCGAGCTTATAAGGCTGAAAATGAGCCTTAACCGCCTGCCTGAAAACACCGTGCGTATATTGATGCTGCACTTTCCCCCGTTCAACGAAAAGCGGCAGGATTCAGGCTTTACGCAGCTTGCAGAGGAATACGGCATAAACCATCTTGTATATGCGCATCTTCATAACAAGGCCTGCCTTGGCGCGTTTGAAGGCGAGCGCAACGGAATACGTTATTCCCTTTGTTCGGCGGATCATTTGGGCTTTGTGCCGCGACTGATTTTGGATACCGATGAGCCGGCCTAAAAAAATTGCGAATAAGCACAAATTGTGCTTGCTTTTTACCCCCACGGCATGATATAGTATTTGGCGGAAAAAATGCGGAAGCGAAAGGACGGTGCAAAAAGTGCTCGATTTTATGAACAGAACGCCCGTTATCACCTTCTTTCCCTG
This sequence comes from uncultured Christensenellaceae bacterium, assembly GCA_902475645.1. Lineage (GTDB taxonomy): Bacteria > Bacillota > Clostridia > Christensenellales > CAG-138 > Phil1. The sequence continues at coordinate 6,186 of CABSAH010000046.1, forward strand.
TTCCCGCTTTTCAATATTTATCGGACGGATTTAGTATCCGTCCTTTTTTATGTATGCCGTGGGTCAAACGGCCCTTGCAATAAGGTTTAATCAATACGCAGGAGGTAAATTCAGCAATGAATGAGAAAAACGAAGGCATTTTTAATGCCAGGGGCCAGCTTGGTTGGCCAAAGACAATTGTGCTTGGCTTCCAGCACATGTTCGCCATGTTTGGCGCAACGGTACTTGTGCCTGCCCTTACGGGCCTGAGCGTATCGGCAACGCTGCTGTTTGCCGGCCTTGGCACGCTGCTGTTCCATCTTTTGACCAAGGGCAAGGTTCCCGCGTTCCTCGGCTCTTCCTTCGCCTTTATAGGCGGCTATGCGGCAATAGCCCCCATGCTTGAAAATCCCGCTAACCCGGGCGTATTCAATGTTCCGAATACGGAGCTTCTGCCCTATGCCTGCTTCGGCGTGCTTGTAGCCGGCCTTATGTATGTTCTCCTTTCCGCCTGCTTCAAAATTTTCGGCATGAGGAAGGTTATGCGCTTCTTCCCGCCCATCGTGGTAGGCCCCATTATAATATGCATCGGCCTCACCCTTTCCTCCTCCGCAATAAATAATTGCAGCACCAACTGGCTGATAGCCATGCTTGCCATAGCGGTTGTTATAGTCTGCAATCTTTGGGGCAAGGGCATGATAAAGATAATCCCCATCCTGCTTGGCTTCCTCGTATCCTACATTGTGGCTGCCCTGTGCGGGGATGTTGACTTCACCCCCGTTAAGGAGGCCGCGTGGGTAGGCCTACCCTTCCGCATGCAGGATACCGTTATAGGTCTGCTTTCAAGGCCCGACCTTGACACGGGTCTGCTTGTAACCTCGATTTTCACCATTGCGCCCCTTTCCCTTGCAACAATGGTTGAGCATATCGGCGACGTTTGCGCCATATCCTCCACCTGTGAACGCAACTTTATAGCCGACCCCGGCCTTCACCGCACGCTGCTTGGCGATGGCCTTGCAACCTCCCTTGCCGCCCTGTTCGGCGCGCCCGCCAACACCACATACGGCGAAAACACCGGCGTGCTTGCCCTAAGCAAGGTTTACGACCCCTTCGTTATACGCATAGCGGCCGTGCTGGCGATAGTGTTCAGCTTCAGCCCCAAGTTTGCGGCTCTCATCCGCGTAATGCCCGCGGCAACCATCGGCGGCGTATCAATGGTTCTTTACGGCATGATATCCGCCGTCGGCGTGCGCAACGTGGTTGAAAACAAGGTTGACTTCACCAAGTCCCGCAACGTAATAATCGCGGCAATAATAATGGTGCTTGCGCTCGGTATATCCAATTCCGACGCCGGCTGCGTAACCATCGGCAGCGTAAGCCTGTCCGGTCTGGCTGTTGCCAGCATAGTTGGCATACTGCTCAATGCCATTCTTCCCGGCAAGGACTACGAATTCGGCAAGGACGAGCAGGGCGACACCAGCGTAAACTTCAAGGTCTGATAAAGCCCAACATCAAGCTAAAGCGGCTTCCCGATAAGCAGGAGGCCGCTTGCTTTATTGTTCAGTCTTAAGTCCGCTTGCTTTTTATTGCGTTGATCAGCTGTAATCCGTCGCTCTCCATGCCCTTTATCTCTCCCAAGAAATAGCGAAACGGCAAAACGGTAGCAAGAAACATAGAGGTGTTGCTTATAAGCGCATAGTCTATAAAATATTCTATCGCGCTTGATAGGATAATGTCCGACTTGAGCGCCATGCCGCCTAATCGCAAAAGCAGCAGTACCGCAACCGATATGAAGGATAAAATCGGGCCGCCCGAAAGCGTGGATATAAGCTTTGCTTTTGAATCTACGGTATTCCCGGCAAAGTTGAATTCGCCGTCAAACAAAAGCAATTTAACAGTCAGCCTTTTTGTTTTAAGCAGTCTTTTCCCCGAGCCTACCCGTATATGCCAATGCCTGCTCCCCGTTGAAAGCATATAGCCCAGCGCATGTCCAAGCTCGTGTATGAATATGGCCACGAAGGACAGAAGCCACAGCGCGCATACGAAAACAACCGTTTCCATTATTACAGCAATCATTTTCGGCATATATTTATCCTCCTTCAGACGGTAATCCGCTCCCTTATTAAAGCATAGCAGAAATATGTATAATAATCCAGATTTTTATTATAGCTTATTCAAATTTGCTTGCGGCATTTGCGGGCATACAAAAAGCGGAAGCTTTATGCTCCCGCCTGTTGCTTTTGTTCCTTATGCGTTCAGCTTACCGCGTTTTCTTCCGGCAATAATGCTTTGCCCCTGCCGTATACCGGCGCGGATGTGCCGTCTATAACGCCCTTGGTTATTTCGCAGCTTTTTACCTCCGGCATCGAGGGTACGTCGTACATTATGTTCATCATGGCGTTTTCCAGTATGGCGCGCAATCCGCGTGCGCCGGTTTTGCGCTCTATCGCCATGTGAGCAACCTCTCTCAGCGCGTCCTCGTCGAAGTTAAGCTCCACCCCATCCATTTCAAACAGCCGCTTATACTGCCGCGCCAATGCGTTCTTGGGCTTTGTCAATATGTCCATAAGCGCGTTTTCGTCAAGCTGCTCCAGCGTAACGATTATTGGCACGCGGCCTATGAATTCCGGTATCAGGCCATATTTGAGCAAATCCTCGGGCAGTATCTTTTTCAGTATCTCGCCCACGTTCTTCTCCGTTTGGCTGGATACCTCCGCGCCGAAGCCAAGCAGCTTTTTAGCCGTGCGGCGGGATATTATATCCTCTATCCCCGCGAACGCGCCGCCGCAAATGAACAGTATCTTAGATGTATTTAACTGTATAAACTCCTGATGCGGATGCTTGCGCCCGCCCTGCGGCGGCACGCTTGCAACAGTACCTTCAATTATTTTCAGCAGCGCCTGCTGCACGCCTTCCCCGCTTACGTCCCGCGTAATGGAAGGATTCTCGCTCTTGCGGGCAATCTTGTCTATCTCGTCGATATATACTATGCCCTTCTCCGCGCGCGAAACATCATAATCCGCCGCCTGAATAAGCTTCAGCAGTATGTTTTCAACATCCTCGCCAACGTATCCGGCTTCGGTAAGGCTCGTTGCATCCGCCACGGCGAACGGAACCTGCAATACGCGCGCCAGCGTTTCCGCAAGCAATGTTTTGCCGCTGCCGGTAGGCCCAAGCATTACTATGTTGCTCTTTTGCAGCTCAACATCGTCCTTGGTATCGTCCGCATTTATGCGCTTATAGTGATTGTACACCGCTACGGCAAGCGCGCGCTTTGCGTCCGCCTGACCGACAACATATTGATCCAATATGTCAACTATATCCTTTGGCTTAGGCAGATCCTTCAGCTTCTCCGGCTCCTCGGGATAATCGTCGTCTATAATATCCTTGCAAAGCTCTATGCAGTCTGAGCAAATATATACGCCAGGCCCTGCTATTATACGGCTGACCTCATCCTGAGATTTTCCGCAGAAGGAGCATTTTATCGTTCCGCTATCGTCACTTCTTGGCATCCATTTACCTCCTTGGAGGGATTATCTCGTCAATCAGCCCATAATTAAGCGCGTCCTCGGCGGTCATATAATGATCGCGTTCGGTATCCAGCGCTATCTGCTCAACGGTTTGGCCCGTGCGCTCGGCCAGTATTTTGTTCATCTTCTCCCTTGTTTTAATAAGCTGCTCCGCGTGTATGGCAACCTCCGTCGCCTGTCCGCGTGCGCCGCCAAGGGGCTGATGAATGAGTATTTCGCCGTTTGGCAGGGCGCGGCGTTTGCCCTTTGCGCCCGCTGCCAGCAGGAATGCACCCATGCTTGCCGCCATGCCTATACATATTGTTGAAACATCGCAGCGAATGTACTGCATGGTGTCATAAATAGCCATTCCGGCGGTTATGCTGCCGCCGGGGCTGTTTATATACAGGCTTATGTCCTTATCCGGGTCATCCGCTTCAAGGAAAAGCATCTGCGCAACGATGAGGTTAGCCTCATCATCCGTCACTTCCCCGCCAAGGAATATTATTCTGTCCTTAAGCAGCCGTGAGTAAATGTCATACGAACGTTCACCCTTATTGGTCTGCTCTATTACCATTGGTATAAGGCCCATTTTTGCGCCTCCTTTAACGTTATTGTCAGCGCGTTAGTACGCTTATTTCTCCACTGCGCTGTCGCAAAGCATTTCAAGCGTCTTGTCAAGTATCGCCTGATCCTCAAAATATGCCTTGTCGTCCTCGCTCAGCTTTTCCTTAAATTCGGCCGCCCTGTCGCCAAACTGGGCGCAGTATTCATCCAGCTTCTTTTCAACCGCCTCAGGCTCGGCCTTCACATCCTCCGCCTTAACTATGGCGTCCAGCACAAGCTGAGTCTTTAC
>CABSAH010000047.1 GCA_902475645.1 uncultured Christensenellaceae bacterium
TGCAGTATTTGCCTTCGGACGTGCCGCTGTTGCGCTGATGATAAAGCAGAACGTCGTAGCCGCGCTGCATATATATGCGGGCGTATTTCAGCTCCGCCTCGCGCCGCACCCAAAAGCCGTGCGCCAATACGCAAACCCTGTTCGTGGGCATGGCGGTTTTGTACCAGCAATAATCCAGCCGAACGCCGTCGGCTGCAATTATGCTGCCCTCCTCATCGGGCGCCATTGCCGCCATTTCCCCGGGGGCAAAGTTGCCGCGCTCTATTTCGGTATTCTCAACCTCCTCAAGAGAGGAGCGCTTTGGCGTTATAACAAGCTTTACCAGCATCCACGATACCGAAAATATAAAGACGGCCACGGCAACGGCCGCTGTAAGCAATATCCATAACCACATTTCGCTCGCCTCCTTTCGGCGCGGGGAGCGGTCATTCCCTTATTATATATAATATAAGCTTAAAGCGAAAGGGGGTCGGAGCAAGCTTTCCGCTTTAATCCCCGTTAACGTACACCCTCGGCACGCGGTTGGTAACAAGGCAGGTAAGCTCGTAATTTATGGTTCCAACCTTCTGCGCCGCATCCTCCCACGAAACGGAATTGCCGCCGATGAGCGTAACCTCGTCGCCGCGCTTAACGTTATTCTTATCCACAAGCGCCATGCACATATCCATGCATATGCGGCCCGCCTGCGGGTAGCGCACGCCGTTTATGGTAACGGTTGTATCGTTTGAAAGGCGGCGGGAATAGCCGTCCGCATAGCCTGCAAGTATAACGGCGGTAGTAAAGGGCTTATCCCCCCTGAACGTGCGGCCGTAGCTTACGGTTGCTCCGGCGGGGAAATCGCGCACCTGCGAAACGCGGCTTTTAAGCGTCATAACCGATTTCAGCGGGCCGTACTGGGGCATACTGTCCGGATACATACCGTAGAGCATAACGCCCTCGCGCACCATGTCTATCTGCGTTTCGGGATGATATAGTATGCTTGCGGAGTTGCTGGTGTGGCAGGTTTCGGGGCGCAGTCCCTTAGCGGTAAGGTAATCCATAACGGTTTTGTAGTTTGCAAGCTGCCATGCCGTGAATTCATCCTGAGATGGGGTATCGGCCACGCAGAAATGCGTATACATGCCCGTTACCTTAACGTTTGAAAGCTTGCTCATGCGCTCCGCGGCCTCGGCTGCATCCATGGCGGCGTCATGCCCCTGCGCAAAAAGCCCCGCGCGGCTCATGCCCGTATCCAGCTTTATGTGCCCCTTAACGGTTACTCCGGCGGCCTTTGCGGCCTCGTTCAGCTCAAGTGCGTGGCTTTCGTCCACAAGGGTTTGGGTTATGTCGTAATCGGCAATAATCTTCGCGTACTCATGGGAAGTATAGCCAAGTATAAGTATGGTTTTTGTTATGCCGCCGCGCCTAAGCTCCATTGCTTCGCTCAGGCAGGCGACCGCGAATGCATCCGCGCCGCACTTTTCAAGATAACGCCCGCAGCGCACCGCGCCGTGGCCGTATGCATCGGCCTTTATAACGCACATTACCTTTTTGCCCGTGGCGCGCGCTATTTCATAATTATGCTTCAGCGCGGCCATGTCTATTTCCGCCCATGTTCGGGCGGTGGGAGAAAGCGATTCGTTCATTTTATGCCTCCGAAAAATTGGGCATACGCCCTTGACCAGTACAGTTTATTCCAATAAACCGCACCTGTCAACCGACGGAGCAGGTATTGTTCACGATTTGTTAATGCATAAAATGGATTTATTGTGTTACCATTGCCATATATAGCAAAAACATCACCCGTGCTTTTGCGGTATGCTTTAATTAAAGGATAAACGAATGGGATTTGGCACGGTGTGGGGGAAGAACGGTGTGCAAGAGCCGCCGCGGAAGAAACGTAAAATATGGGCGGGCTTATTATGAACGGAAGCAAAATTATTTGAAAAAGCCATTGACCGGAGCCTTGGGGGATAGCTTATCCTATGCATGGAGGTGAGTACAATGCTAATAAATGAAGTATGTAAGGAATGTAACCTGACCAAAAAGGCGGTTGAGTATTACACCGAACAAGGCTTAATCCGTCCTGATATAGCGGAGAACGGATATAGACGGTTCTCGGATACGGATGTTTTGAAGCTCAGAAGAATTGCCGTTTTGCGCGGGCTTGGTTTTTCTGTGCCGGAAATACGCACAAGTCTTGATGATGATAGCCGTGCAGCGATTTACGATATTCTAAACAGAAAAGAGTTTGAAATTGTTGATCTGCAAACCAAGCAGGCATTGATAAAGCAGCTTGCAAACGGCGGCGATTGGGAGCGTATTGAAAGGCAGATAGAAGCACTCCAAGGCAAGAAATCCATATTAAGCCGCATACTTGATAAGTTTCCGGGCTTCTATGGTAAATTCGCCTGTCTGCATTTTGCTCCGTTTTTGGGCGAAGCAATTGCAACGGAAGAACAGCGGGATGCGTTTGAAACGATTATACGTTATTTAGATGGCATTACGATGACCATTCCCGATGATGTGCGGGAATATATTGATGAGGCTACAAGAAATACCGACGCCGCCGTGTCGCAAAACGCGTCCGCAGCGCTTGCGGCAGCTATGGCAGACCCGGAGCGGTATATCCGCGACAACAGGGAGATGCTCGATCGATATAGAGCGATTGCGGAATCGGAGGAATACAAGGCATCTCCCGCTTATCGCTTGCAGGAATGCTTGGAGCAGTTTCAAAGGGAAAGCGGCTACAACGATGTTTTTATTCCCGAAATGCAAAGGCTTAGCCCCACTTACGGCGAATACTACAAAGCCCTGCAAGCGGCAAACGAGGTTTTCTTACGGCATTTTCAACAGGAGTGATGTTAAAGGGGGAACGACAGATAAGAGCCCTAAGCAACAGCGATACGAGTAAGGAGGAAGCCATGCGCAAAAAAGTAAAAAGGACGCTATGCCTTATACCGATATTGCTCATAGCCGCGCTTGCTATAACCTATGCGGCAATTAGGCATAACGCGCGAAGCCCGCAGGAGCTAATAAAGTCCAAATGGGGGATAGCGCTTCCCCAAAGCTGCGTGCAGGTATATTGCGCAATAGGCGACATCGGCATTGACGGGCGCGGCCCTAAATACAGGGTGTTTGAATGCGGCGACAGCGAGGATATGAAGAAGCTGCTGCAATGGCGGAGCATAAGCGTTAAAACATACGATAATGCCAATATTTATCCGGTTCTGCACGGCCTTGAAACGGATAAAAAGGAAATTGACGGCGAATACCTTATACCCTTGGGCGAGTATATGTGCTTTAGGCAAACAAAAGGCGAATCGGGCATAGTGCTGCTGTATGGCGAAGAACAGGGCCGGCTGTATGTATTTGAAACGGTTATATAAAAATAAGCGGCGAAAAAGCCGCTTTGCTGATATGCTGATAGGGGAAAGCCTTACTCCCCGTCATGCCTGCGCCCGTCGCGCCGGCACAGCAGCGCAACGCCCCATATGCCCGCAAGGCCGACAAGCGTATATATGATGCGCGCCACGACCGATGCGCTGCTGCCGCATATCGCCGCCACAAGGTCAAAGCGGAATATGCCCACCAAGCCCCAGTTTATTGCGCCGATTATCATAAGTATCAACGATATCGTATCCATAAAAACACTCCTTCTTTTTTGTTTTCTGCCGTTAGCTTTTGCATAAAGCGGCGGGCATATTAAAGTAAAAGCGTTCCATGGAAAAAATTACGGGCAATGCTATTTTTTCTTCTTTTCCGGAAAAAGCTGAATCGTCAGCTTGTCAAAATCCACGCTTTCCATAAAATCACCTGGCAAAAACGTTGTGTGGCGAAACGTGTTAAGCTCGTTTAAGTGCTTTTTAAGCAGCACGGGCCGCGAAAGGTCAAGCTCGCGGCAAATATCGCCAAGCACCGCGTTCCATTCATCCTCGCTGTGCGCAGGCGGAAAGTCCGCTACGTTTTCCTTTATTATCCTGTCCATATCCCGCGTTGCGGCCCAAATTCTCATATGTTATTCTCCCAAAGCGTTTTCAAGCATTTTAACGTGCGAAAGGAAGTCCGCATCCGTAAAGCGCCTTGCGTGCGCGGGGCAAGTCCTTATGCAGGCTTGGCACTTTATGCATATGCCGCCCGTTTCCGTGGGCGCGGCTTTATCTATGCTCCCCATGGGGCAAACGGCGGCGCATTTGCCGCAGCGCGTGCAGAGCAGGGGGTCAACCGCGGGCTTTGCCTTCAAAAAGCGTGCGGGCGTGCCGTCCTCCCTTAGCGGGGTATAATACGGCGCAAGCGGCGTAGCCGCATCAAACGGAACAGGGGAGTCGAACCCCTGCGCAATGCGCCGCGCCGTATCCGCGCCGAATGTGCTAAGCTCGGCAAGCTCCGCTTCGTTCGGCATACCCGCCGCTATTTTATGCGAAAATGCGTGTTCGCACACAACGCTTTTAGCGGCAACGGGCAAAAAGCCGTTCCCCGCCGCAATCAGCATAAGCTCCCGCAATGCGTCGCCCGCGCTGCGCCCGCCGTAGGTGCATAGGGCGATAAGATTGGTGCTTCCGCCGCCGAAAATGCAGCGCGCAATATCCGGCGCTATTTTGTTCGGCAGCCTGCCCGCGTATACGGGCATGCCCAGCACCACCGTGTCGTCGTTGCCGAAGCGGTATTCGGCGCCGCGCGCATCGGGCGGCGTTAAATCAATTTCATATACCTTGGCGTCAAGTCCTTCTTTAAGCCCGTATGCAACGGCGCGCGCGGCAAGGGCAGTGCCTCCCGTGGGGCTGAAGCATACCGAATATATTTTGCGCCCGTCGCGGCTCATTTTGCCTCGGCAAGCACCTGCTTGAGGTTGCGCGCAAGCTGATCGGAGCAGGATGTGTTCCTTTCGCCGCAATGTATGCCGTCCAGCCTCTGTATTACCTCGTCAACCGTCATGCCCTCCGCAAGCGCCCCGAGCGCCTTTAGATTGCCGTTGCAGCCGCCAAGATAGCGGATATTGTGTACGCGGCCATCCTCAATGTCCAGGTCTATTTTCCTTGAACATACTCCGTGGGGATAAAATGTGTAATGCATTGTTGTTCTTTCTCCTGTCGGTTTTATTAAAAAATTTATTTTGTCCATCTTCCGCTTGCGCCGCAGGGAAGTATAAGCCCCTCCGAGCCGCGCGTTATGGGCAGGCCCACCTCGCCAGCCTCTATATGCCCGCGGCCTATCGCAACCTTAAGCGCGTTTGCAAGCACCGTGGGCGCAAGGCCGGTTGTATATGAATTGATAAGGAAGAACAGCGCGTTGTTATCCAGCAGCTTAACGCATTCCTTCAGCAGGGGATACAGCCCTTCCTCGATTTTCCACATCTCCCCGTTAGGCCCGCGGCCGTAGCTTGGCGGATCCATAAGTATGCCGTGGTATGTTCTGCCGCGGCGCTGCTCGCGCAGCACAAACTTCATAACGTCGTCCACAATGAAGCGCACCGGCTTATCCGCAAGGCCGCTTTGGTTAAGGTTATCCTTTGCCCATGCAACCATGCCCTTGGCCGCGTCAACGTGAACCACCTCCGCGCCCGCGCTTGCCAATGCGCACGTTGCGCCGCCCGTATATGCAAACAAATTCAGCACCCTCGGCTTTTCGCTAAGCTTCGCGTTTCTTATTATGTCCTGCATCCATGCCCAGTTTACCGCCTGTTCGGGGAAAAGGCCGGTGTGCTTAAAGCCCGTGGGCCGCACAAGGAACGTAAGCTCCCGCCAGCGTATGGTCCATGCTTCGGCAAGGGAAGCGTTGTATTCCCAATGCCCGCCGCCGGAGGAGGAGCGGATATAATGCGCATCCGGCCTTGCGTTGCCGCGTCCCATGGGCCAAACGGCCTGCGGATCGGGTCTTAGCAGCGTAACATCGCCCCAGCGCTCCAGCTTTTCGCCGCCGCCCGCGTCAATTATTTCGTAATCAAGCCAACTGTCGGCAAGATACATGGTATAACCTCCTCAGCAGCCGGGCATCATGCCCAGCAGAAAATTGGATTTATAGAAGAATTTGGCCATTACGGAGCCTTGTACCATATCCGTAAGCAGCTTGAACTTGCCCTGAAAAACAATGAGCGCAAGCGGCAGCAGCATGAACAGCAAAAACACCGCCAGTATGCCGCGTATAATGCCCATGCCGCCCGCAATGGCCCTATCCGCGGTTCTTAGCTGCGGCATTGTCCACGCATAATCGACCCCGTTTATTATAAACGCAAGCACTATGCGCATCAATGCAAAAAGCAGCAGGAATACCAATATGTTTATGAACAGGGCAACAATGGTTTGGTTAAAATAATCGCCCAGCGTAACTATGCCGTCCTTGGCAAACTGCTCCTTTGCAATGTTGTCCGCAATGTTTTTGGCCACGGGATAGGGAAGATCGGCATTGGAAAAAACGCTGCTCAGCGCATCCGTGCCTATTTCCGAAATGTTGGTTTTGGCAAGCTCAACATCGCGCACATATTCGCTGCCCTCCGTATAATAAAGCATTGTATTGAACAGCTTTTCATTGGAACGGATGGCGTTTGAGCCTACGGGCAAAAGAACTATTGCCACAAGCCATGAAAGTATATATGCGCCTATGGACAAAAGCGTGGGCAGAAAGCCGCGGTATATGCCATGCAGCACGAACAGCACCAGCACCGCCAATACAGCCATATCCAGCAAATTCACGTCGTATCCCTCCTTTTTTCGCCATTTGCCATGGCGTGGAATTAGCTTATTTCAGCTTTATGAACCTGAGCATACCGTCCGCGCTTTCGCAAAGCACCTCCGATTCGCTAAGCTTTGTTGCCTTAACGCAGGCAAAGTCCAGCGCGTATGTGGCGCTAAGCTTGCCCGCGGCGGTATATATATACAGCGTATCCTTTGAAAACGCCGCCATTTTGCCGTTGCACGCCATTACGGAATGTACGCCTTCGCCAAGCTGCACCGCGCGCGCCGCCGCGCCGCTCTGCGCCGCCTCGTCAACGCTGTATAGCTTAACCTCGTTCATTGCCCCTTCCGCGCGCGGAACGAACAGGAACAGCGGCCGCGCAAGCGCCGATGAATAATCGCAAAGCTTATAGCCGTATGTAAGCAGGCGCCAGCTTTCGCCGCTTATGCCGGCGTCGCACCGTATAAGCTGCTCCGTGCCGGAAATGAATATGCTGCTTTTTGTGAAAACCACCCTGTCCACTATCTGCGAATTTATGCTTATAACGCCGGACATGGTCGCAACGCTTTCGCCGCCCTGAACGGCGTAGCTGTATGTTGTAAGCGTGGTTACGGGCGTATCGGCGGAGGTGGAAAGCATAAGCGTCCACATAATGTCGCCCTGTGCGGAATCATAAAAGCCGCAGTCAATTATTATGTCGCCGTGCTGCTCTATAACGTCCACAAGCTCGCCGCTTTTGTTATATACAAGCACCGCCCCCGCGCCGGAGGAATCTATTCTAAGCACGGCAATGTGGTTGGATGCGCACCTTAACGACATTATCTGCCCGCCAACGTCTATAAAATCCTCCGCGCCGATTATCTGCACCGCGTTCACGGAATAAAGCGCCGCCGTGCCGCCGCCCGCGGCAATGGTAACGTCGCTTGTGCCAAGGCTCATGCTCACCGCGCCATCGGGGTTCTTAACCTCGTAGCGAATAAGCTTATCCCCCTCGGCATAATAGAATACGCCGTTTGAATAGGCATAGGGCGCTTCCGAATAAAACGGCAGCACGCTTTGGGTACCAAACGATGCGCGGGAGCTTAAAAACGCCCGCACGCCGAAAAATCCGCCCACCATCAGCCCGACGCCCAATGCTATCAGCAGCAGTCTTTTTATTGTGAACGCCTTATCGGCGCTTTTCAGCCTTCGTCTTGCCATTATTCACCAATAATAAAGTCTATTGCTCCGCCAAGTATTCTGAACTCCGCAGGCGTTTCGCCCTTAATTTCGCCGTCGCACTCCATCAGGGCATGAGTCAGCGTTTTTACCCTTATGCTTTTTGCCTTGAAGTACAGGAAATCGTTCTTATATTTCAAATGCCTGCCCTTCATATATTTCGGCAGCAGGTACAAAAAGCGCAGCCGCGATACCTTTTTAAGTATGCATATATCCATAAGCCCGTCGCTGTAATCCGCAAGCGGGGCAAGGTTTATGCCGCCGGCAAAGCGCGTGCCGTTGCAGGCGGAAAGCAGCGTTACCGTAACATTAAGGCTTTCGCCGGCATCGGTTTCTATAACGGCCTCCGTGCGGGAAAGATGCAGGAGCGACTGCAATATGCCCAGCATATACGGCAGCATGCCGTTCAGCCTGCGCTTGTATTTTTCCGTATAGCGCACCACGTCCACATCGAACCCAAAGCCCGCCACGTTTATGAAAAAGCCGTCCCCCGCCATGCCCGCGTCCACAAGGCGGCTTTTGCCGCCCGTAAGCACGTTAACAAGCCCCTCGTCATCCTCCGGCAGGCCTATGCCGCGCGCAAAATCGTTGCCCGTGCCAAAGGGCAGCAGGCCCAACCTTACGCCACTGTAATCCTTTACTACGCTTGCAACCTCGTTGAGCGTTCCGTCCCCGCCAACGGCCACTATGCGCGTTTCGCCCGCTTCAATGGCTTCCCTTGCAAGCTTTACGGCGTGGCCGGGATATTCGCTGAAGCTAAAGCCGTATTCTATGCCCCGCCCTTCAAGTATGCCGCGCACAAGCGCAAACCTGCGCATACCCTCGCCGGAGCCGGAAACGGGATTTACTATGAAATAAAGCCTATCCATACGCGCCTCCCAAGCTATGCCTTGCAGGGCAGCAGCACCTTCAGTGCGCCCGGCAGCACGCGGAAAACGGCAGGGGTGGTCATATCCACCTCTCCGTCAAGCTGGAGCGAGCACGCCTCGGGACAGCTTACCTTCAATTCGGCGGTGCGTATATGATGCACAATGTCCTTATGCTCAACATGCCGCCCCTTTATGAACTTTGGCAGCAGGGACAAAAAGCGCAGCACGCACACCCGCTCAACATAGCATATATCAAGCATGCCGTCAAAGGGATCGGCCATGGGCACGGCGCGCATGCCGCCGCCGATATATTGCCCGTTGCCCACGCTTAAAAGAATGGAATCGCACTCTATGCCCGTGCCGTCATGCTCTATTGTCAGCGGCATGGCCTTCAGGTGCGAAAGCGCGTCAAGTATGCCCAGTATATACGGGAACATGCCGTTGTGCTTTGCCTTGTACTTTTCCGTGGCTATAAGCGTTGCAACGTCAAACCCAAGCCCGGCAACGTTTATGAACGGCCTTCCGTTCACCTCGCCCGCATCTGCGTTCCTCACGATTCCGTTTATAATCGTGTCGGCCGCGCCCTCAACGTCCTTTGCAAAGCCCATCACCTTTGTAAAATCGTTGCCCGTGCCGAACGGCAGCACCGCAAGCACGGTGTCCGTGCCGATGGTTGCCGCGGCGACCTCGTTTACCGTTCCGTCCCCGCCAACGGCGGCTATAAGCCTTTGCCCGCGCGCTACGGCGGCCTTGGCAAGCTCGGTTGCATGGCGCGGCGCGGCGGTATAGTCGAAGGTGAACTCCACGCCCCTGTCGTTAAGCAGCTTTGAAAGCTCCCTGAACCTCTGCGCCGCAAGGCCGGAGCCGGAAACGGGGTTCACAATGAAATACGGTTTGTCCATACATCCTCCGTGGGTACAACATATCTATTTTATTCTAATTCAAAACAGCCGATATGTACAGCCGCAATGCTGTAAATTTTCCGTGTACTTTTAAGAATATTAAAACAGGCTCCGCCGGAAGCCTGCTTTATGCGGTAAATATGATAGCCGACATTCAATTTGTGCCCTCCTGCGCCCTATCCGAAAACAGACCTTATTGCCCATGCTATAAAAACGCCCAAGAAGTGCAGCGCCGTCAGTGCGGTGCATATCAGCCCAACGATTACAAACACCCTTGTGCCGCAGCCGCCCAAGCAGCCGCCTCCCCCGCCGCCGCCACCGTTAAAGGCCTGCATATAGTGGGAATAGCCGCTGAAGCCCTTGCCGTAAAAGCCGTAGTCGCCGTCCCGCAGAACGCCGCGCGCGTTGCTTTTGTTGGAATTTGTAGGATTTTCCATATAACCCTCCCGCCAAAAAGCCGTATGCCCCGATTCAAGCGGGCGGCAATGCCCAAGCTGCCGTGTTCGGTTTGCCGCGGAGCGTATGCGCCGTCAATGCACATGCTCCGCGTGGAAGAACACCTCGCCTATAACCTCCGAAAGCAGATACGCCGCCGCAAGCAGTATTATTACGCCAAGTATTATGCGCACTATCTTTTCCGCCTTCATGTAGCGCGATGAATTCATAAGCCTGCTCACAAGCCCCGCGCTCGTGCCGGCAACCACCGAAAGCACGCCGTGACCTATTGAGAATATTACAAGCAGCACCACGCCGTAAAGCATGCTGGCGCGGTTGGCTACTATTGCAAGCATGGCTATAAGCACGGGCGTTGTGCAGTGCGACGAAAACGCGCCCGCAAGCAGCCCCGCCA
>CABSAH010000048.1 GCA_902475645.1 uncultured Christensenellaceae bacterium
TTTCCGCCTGAATTTCAAGTATGGCCTCCATCATTGCCGCGCACAGGAACTCCGTAACGGTAACGCCGTGCTCCTTGGCCTTGCTGCGAATTTCGTCCGCGCTGAGCATAAGCGTAACAATGTCCACAAAGCCGTTTTCCTCCGGCGTGCCGCTTAAATGATAAGCCGTCTTTTCGCCGCGCCCGGCGCGCACATCCCCGCTGAATTTAAGGAAGCTGTCCTCAAGCTCCTCGTCGCTCGGCGCTTCAAGGCGGCACAGCACGCCGTCCTCATTCGGTATATCCGCGCCGTATTTTTGCGATATGTATTCGGCGGCAAGCGTTTTTACGAACGTAAGCGCGCCGTTGCCGTCCGTAAGCGCATGGAAGAACTCCACGGCAATGCGCTTTTTGTATACAATCACCCTGAACGCGCACTCCCGCACCTCCTTAAAGGGCACATGCGCCAGCGGATAAGCCTTTTCGTCCCGTATCTTCGGCGCGTTTGAAAGCTCCTCAAGGTAATACCAAAACGTGCCGCGCCTGAGCCGCACCGCTATGGACGGAAACCGCCGCACCGTAACATCCAGCGCGGATTGCAATACATCCCTATCCACCGTTTCCTTCATTGTTACGGACAGGCGGAAGAAATTGTTCCAGTTCTTTCGTCTTGCGGCGGGGTAAATCTTTGCCGCATTGTCAAGCCGCATCCATCTCAGCTTTCTTTCGGGGCAAAGGTTGCGGTTTAGGAATTCGTTTATGGCGGTAAAATCGTCCTGATTTTCGTTCAGATGATAAAGCACATAAGCATGCCAGCGCTCCGGCGCTATTATAAGCCGGCTTTTGCAGCCGCATTTTATAAGCCGCTTGTTCAGCCGCACGGCATCATCCAGCAATATTTCGTCCCCGCCCGCGAACAGGAGCGAAGGCGGCATACCGCCAAGCTCCCCGAACAGGGGCGATATCATGCCCTCCTGCATATCATGCCCGTTGGCATAGCACAGGGCATAGAATTCAAGCACCTCCGCCGTGAGCGAAACGTCCTTTTCGCGGTTGGTTTCGTATGTGCTGCCGGATGCCGTCAGGTCTACCCACGGCGAAATGGCTATTATGCCGCAGGGCATCGGCCGGCCAAGCTCCTTAAGCTTTAAGCACAGCGCATAGCAAAGCCCGCCGCCCGCGCTTTCGCCGCAAAGCATTATATGCTGCGGCTTATAACCCTTTTGAAGCAGATATTCGTATGCCTCCAGCGCATCCTCAACCGCCGCCGGATACGGATTTTCGGGCGCGAGCCTATATGCCGCGGCAAACACCCTTACGCCCTCCTCGTCCGCAAGCGTTGCGCCGAAGCCCTTTGCATAGTCAATGTCCCCGCAGGTGTATCCGCCGCCGTGCAGATACAGTATAACGCCCTGCCTGCGCTCGTCATTGGGTATTATCCACGCGCCTTCAAATTTTTCAAAGGCGTGCGCGCGCGTAATCACGTCCTTTCTATGTATGGCCTCCATCAGCTCGCCCAGCTTGTCCTGAGAGCGGCGTATCGTTTCCAGCGAGCAGTTGGCCACAAGCGGCTTGAAGAAGTTCAGTTGAGAGTGAACCAGTTTGGCCGGTAAGCCCATATCGTTATTTCCTTTCGTAGCGTAAGGCATATTATATACCAAAGCTATATTATACCATAGTTATGCGCAAAAGAAAAACGCACATACGAAAAAAGCCGCCCTGCGCGGGGCGGCAAATCGGCTTTTATTTGCGAATGCTGCAATTATATGCTTTCGGGCACGCAGCTGTTTATGCGCGCGTAAAGCATGGCAACTATCTCACCTGCGCGCTGTATGGCACATTCAAGGGGAACATCCTCCTTAACGGTCTTGTCCCTTGTGGTTATTTCAACCACGCCGCGTTCAAGCGTTTTGGGGGATATTACTATGCGCACGGGGCTTGCAAGCAAGTCGGCATCGGAGAACATGAACCCTGCGGATACGGTGCGGTCGTCAAACAGCACCTCATGCCCCTTATCCAAAAGGCCGTTGTAAAGCTTGTTCGCTTCCTCCTTAACGTGCGGCTGATCCGCGCGCAGGGCGCATAGCTCTATTTCCCACGGGGCAATGGATATGGGCCATACGGGGCCGTATTGGTCGTGATGCTCCTCGCACACGCTTGCCATAAGCCTGCCTACGCCTATGCCGTAGCAGCCCATTATGGGGTTCACGCGGTTGCCCTTTTCGTCATCATACGTCATGCCCATGGCCTCTGTATAGCGGCGGCCGAGCTGGAATATGTTGCCAACCTCTATGCCGTTTTTAACCGTAAGCGTATGCTTGCCGCACTTGGGGCATACCCCGCCCGCAGCGGCCTTGGCAACGTCCGCATATTCGGCATTCGGCACGTCCCTATCCATATTAAGCCCGATGAAGTGGTAGCCTTCCTCATTCGCACCGCATATAAGGTTCCTTGCGCCTATAAGCGAACGGTCGTACACAACGGTTATGCCCTTGGCGGGGTTTACGGGGCCTATCGCGCCCGCAACAAGGCCGGCATGGTCAATTTCAAGCGCGGGATGCACTTCGGCCTTTATGTAATTTCTAAGCTTTGTTTCGTTGACCTCAAGGTCGCCGCGCACGAATACAAGCACATAGCTGTCGTCCTCGTTGCGCTGATAAACAACGGCCTTCGCGCTCTTTTCCGCGCTGCTGTTAAGGAAGCGGCATACCTCCTCAATGGTCTTGTTTTCATATGTTGCAACCTTTTCAAGCGGGGCCATGGCCTCATCGGGGTCGTTATGCACTATGCATTCCGCCGCCTCCATATTGGCGCGGTAGCCGCATTCGGGGCAAAGGACTATTGTATCCTCGCCTATATCGGTAAGCAGCATGAATTCATGGCTCACCTTGCCGCCCATCATGCCCGAATCGGACGCCACGGCAACAACCTCCGGTATGCCAACGCGGGCATATATGCGCTCATACGCGCGGTAGCACCGCTTATAATACCGCTCCAAATCCTTCTGCGAGGTATGGAACGAATAGCCGTCCTTCATGGTGAATTCGCGCACCCTTATAAGGCCGCCGCGGGCGCGCGGCTCATCGCGGAACTTGGTCTGTATCTGATATATCATGAAGGGATATTTCTGATATGTGCTTGCAACGTTCATTGCCATATGCACGGCCGCCTCCTCGTGCGTCATGCCCAGCACCATATCCGCGCCGCTCCTGTCCTTAAAGCGCAAAAGCTCCCTGCCAACGCTTTCCCAGCGGCCGGAGGCCTGCCAAAGCGCCGCGGGCATGGCAACGGGGAACAGCACCTCCTGCCCGTCTATCCTGTCCATCTCCTGGCGCAGTATCGCCTCTATCTTATTATGTATGCGCCGCGCCGGAGGCATAAGGGAATATATGCCGTTGCCCACCTGCTTTATATAGCCGCCCCTTACCATAAGGTTTTGGCTTTCTATTTCCGCAACCCTGTCCTTATACCTTTCGCCTAACAGCTCGCTGACTTTCATGTTTCACCTTTCCTATCCGCATAACGGGATAACTCCGTTTTGTCATACCCATGCATTATACCACGCGCGCGGCAAAAAACAAACATTTTACGCGGGCAATGTTTGCGCTGCCGCAGCTTTTTTTTAATGCGCCGCCCTTTGCCCGTTTACAAAAACGCCGAATACGGGTAAACTATATCAACAAATGCTTTTACGGGGTGAATGTTATGGACAGGGTGGAAACGCTTGTATCACAATATAAAAACGAACTTGAATACGCGGGCGTATTCTATATTTCGCACGAGGGCTTCGGCGCGGCGCCGCTTGGGGAACTGGACTACCCCGCGCTTTCCGCGGCATTTGCCGAATGGCTTGATGCGCGCGGAATAACGCCCGAAATAGTGGGCTGGAGCAACAAAACCGGCTTTAGCGATGCAAACGCCGCCGCCTATGCCGCCGCATTCCCCGCAAACGCAAGCGGGCTTATACCTGCATTGAACGAGCTTGAAGCCGCCATATGGGAGGAATTCTGCAAGGAAAGCATATGGGACGAATGTGCATACGCTTCCCAAATGCCGGACGAGGGATAATGGGGCAAAGGCCCAACTCCGTCAGGCCGACCGTAATTCCGCAATGCTATTATAATAAACGCAACAAAATAAAGCCCGCCGCAATCCCTGTTGAACTACGGCGGGTTAATAATTATGCAATCGGCTATTGTGCCGATTTTAGCTTAGCCGATATATTCTTCAATAAGCTTCAGCGTGCCTATAACGCCGTTCATGTGCGTGCGCTCGTAGCCATGGGAGGCGTACACGCCGCTGCCTATAACGCAATGGGCGGCGTCTATGCCGCTGCGGAGCGCAACGTCCATGTCCGACCCGTATGAGGGGTATATGTCCACGGCATAGTCCACGCCCGCGGCCTGTGCAGCGTTTATAAGGCGGGTGGTAAGCGCATAGTCGCTGGGGCCGGAGGAATCCTTGGCGCATATGCTGACCTGCGTTTCCTTGCATTCAAGCCCCTTGCCTACGCAGCCCATGTCCACGGCTATTATCTCCGTAAGGCCATCGGGCATACCGCTTGCGCCGCCGTGACCAACCTCTTCATATACGGTGAAGTAAAGATATACCTTGCGCGCGGGGGTCTTGTTCGCGTCCTTTAGGCGCTTTGCGTAGCCCAATAATATTGCGGCGGAAAGCTTATCGTCCAAGAAACGGCTCTTTATGAAGCCGGATTCGGTTATGGTCGTGCGCGGGTCAAAGCATACATAATCGCCCACGCTTATGCCAAGCTTTTTAACGTCCTCCTTGCTTTCAACTATTTCGTCAATCAGCACCTCAACGGTGTTGAACGTGCGCTTTGTGTCGTTGTATTCATTGTTAACATGTATGCTTGCATCGGCAAGCTGGCATACGCCGGAGAAGCTTTTGCCGCCGCGGGTGAATATGGTGCAGTTCTCCGCCTCCACATTGTTCGCGTTAAGGCCGCCAATGCTGGTTATCCTCAATGCGCCGCTGCTCTTTATTTCGGCCACCATGCCGCCAAGCGTATCCACATGCGCGCCAAGGAGTATCGGGTTGCCTTCGCCGCCCAGACACACGCCCACGCAGCCCTTTGTGGTCATGTAAGGCTCATAGCCCATGCCTTTAAGCTCGTCCATTATGTAGTCCGCAGCCATGCGCGTAAAGCCCGAGGGACTGGGGATGGATAGCAGTGTCTTTAGCTGCTGCTTGATGTATTCCATTGCAAACAATACCTCCGTATGCACTTTTGCTTGATTATACAATAGTTTTTTGCATATATCAACCGCATGTATAATCGCGGTCTATGGTTATAACGCAGCGGTAGCTTGGGTCTATGCCGTGCGCGGCCTTGGCTATGCGCTGCTTTATGTCCTCCGCATCGGCATCCTTCATGCCACACGGCACAACTATATCGAATATCAAATTGGTGTTCCTTTCCCCGCTGACCATGCGGAAATCGTGAAAGCGCACATCGGGAGCTATTTCGCCTATGGCTTTGGCCATGCTTTGCCTTGCGCGGTTCAGCTTTGCGTTGTCCGTTTCAATGGGGTCCATATGCAGCGTAAGCAGCATACCAAGCCTTTCGCCTACCTCGCGCTCGGCGCGGTCTATCATTTCATGGGTTTGCAGCAAGTCGCAGTCCGCCCTTACCTCCGCATGCGCGCTGGCTATGGTTTTGCCCGGGCCGTAGGAATGGATGAGTATATCGTGCAGCCCTATTATGCCATCGTAGCTCAAAAGCATGGAGCTTAGCCGCTCCACCGTTTCCTTATCGGGCGCTTCGCCAAGCAGGGGGCCTATAGCGTCGCGTATTATGCCTACGCCCGAATACAGCACGAACAGCGCCGCGGCAAGCGATATATAGCCATCTATGTTTATATCAAAGAAATACCCTAATATGCTGGATATGAATATGGCGCCCGTGGCAACCACGTCGCTTATGCTGTCCGCAGCGGCGGCGCTCATGGCGGAGGAGCCTATGCGCCTGCCCACATCCGCCGTAAAGAAGCCCATCCACAGCTTTATAAGCATGGATATTATAAGCACAACAAGCATTGCAATGCTGTAATCCACGCTTTCCGGCGCAATTATTTTGCACACGGCCTCCCGCGCAAGCGTTACGCCTACCATGAGTATTATGAACGCTATGGCAAGCGACACTATGTATTCAAGCCGTGCATGGCCGTAGGGATGCTCCCTGTCCGCCGGCTTTGCCGCCGCCCTTGCGCCGAATATCATGCCGGCGGATGAGCCAACGTCGCTAAGGTTGTTCACCGCGTCCGCCTGAATTGCAATGGAGCGGCTTATAACGCCTATTATGAACTTTGCCGCGCAAAGCAGTATGTTGCAGGCTATGCATACCCGGCCCGCCGCTATTGCGCAGCGTGAGCGCACCACCATATCCTCCGTCCGCTTATAGTCCTTTACGAACAGCTTCAGTACCCATTCGCTCATTGTGCATCCTCCGTCGCTTTGCCAAGCACCATGCCTATTGAATCGTTTATAATAAGGTCTGCGCGGTGGTCATAGGGCGTTTCGCTCTTGTTTATAAGCACAAGCTTATTGCCGCGGTAGTAATCTATAAGCCCGCTTGCAGGGTATACGTTCAGGCTTGTGCCGCCGACTATGAGCATATCCGCGCGCATAATGTGCGCTATTGCGCCGCGCAGCGTATCCGCGTCCAGCCCTTCTTCATACAGCACCACGTCCGGCTTTATAACGCAGCCGCAGTCGCATACGGGCACGTTGGGCATAGCTTCAAGCTGCTCAACGGTGTAGCTTTTGCCGCATTGGGTGCAGTAGTTCCTGTATATGCTGCCGTGCAGCTCGTATACGCTTTTGCTGCCCGCAAGCTGATGCAGCCCATCTATATTCTGTGTGATGACCGCCGTAAGCTTGCCCATGCGTTCAAGCCCTGCAAGCGCATAATGCGCGCGGTTGGGCTTTATGCCCGTTACCATAAGGGCGCTTCTGTAATACTTATAGAATATGTCCGTATGGCGGATAAAGAACGTGTGGCTCAGCAATTCCTCCGGCGGATAGCCAAAGCGGCGTATGGCGTCGAAATAGCCGTTTTCGCTGCGGAAATCCGGTATGCCGCTTTCCGTGGATACGCCCGCCCCGCCAAGGAAGGCTATGCGCTTGCTGCCGTTTATCATATCCTTCAGCGCGTTTATTTTCGCCGTAATGTCCATATAGTGCCTCCTATCGGTCATATGAGTTAAATCATTATACCAGATTATGAACTGTATAACAAATAATGCAGGAAATCCTTCATAACACTTTACTTAATATGCAATTAGGAGTACAATATGGCTGTCAAACGCATAAAATCATTCATTGTGGAGGTATTTGCATGAAGCGTGTTTGTGAGATGAGCCAAAGCGAGCTGAACGAATTCTATTCCGCCGCAAAAAAGGAATACGAAGCCTGCAAGGCCAAGGGACTTTCGCTGAACATGGCGCGCGGCAAGCCCAGCACGGCGCAGCTTGATCTTTCCAAGGACCTGCTGAGCATATTGAACGAGGGTAATTGCAGCGTGGACGGTATAGACGCCCGCAACTACGGCACGCTTGAGGGTCTGCCCTGCTGCCGCAGGATGTTTGCGGACATATTGGGCGTTGATACGGAGGAGGTCTTTGCGGCCGGAAGCGCCAGCCTTACCATTATGTATGATACTATTGCAAAGGCGTTCACCCACGGCCTGCTGCATAGCGAAAAGCCCTGGGCAAAGCTTGATAAGGTCAAATTCCTTTGCCCCGTTCCCGGGTACGACAGGCATTTTACAATATGCGAAAGCTTCGGCATAGAGATGATAAATGTTCCCATGACCGCCGAAGGCCCCGATATGGATATGGTGGAGGAGCTTATAAAGGATAAGGACGTAAAGGGCATGTGGTGCGTGCCTAAGTATTCCAACCCCGAGGGCATAATTTACAGCGAGGCTACCATACGCCGCATAGCCGCCATGAAGCCCGCCGCGAGCGACTTTGTGCTGATGTGGGACAATGCATACTGCGTGCATGAGTTCGACGGCGAATATGTACCCTTCCCCAATATTTTGGAATACTGCCGCGAGGCCGGCAATCCGGACATGGTGTTTGAATTCGCCTCCACCTCCAAAATAACATTCCCCGGCGCGGGCGTATCCTGCTTCGCCACCAGCCGCGACAATATGGCATACATGAAAAAGCTGCTCAATGCGCAGGTGATAAGCTTTGATAAGCTGAACCAGCTCCGCCATGTGCTGTTCCTGAAGGATAAGGCGGGCGTTATTGAACACATGAAGAAGCATGCCGCAATAATGAAGCCCAAGTTCGATGCCGTGATAGCCGCGCTCGATACCGTTGCGCCCTACGGCATAGCAAGCTACAACCGCCCCAAGGGAGGCTATTTTGTAAGCCTTAACGTTATGAACGGCTGCGCAAAGCGCGTGCATCAGCTTATGAAGGAGGCGGGCGTGGTTATGACCGGCCCCGGCGCCACCTTCCCCTACGGCAAGGACCCCAACGATTCCAATCTGCGCATTGCCCCCAGCCTGCCCCCCGTTGAGGATGTTAAGCAGGCCATGGAGGTGCTGTGCGCCTGCATAAAGCTTGCCGCCGCCGAAAAAGCGCTGGCCTAAACGCCCATAGCTACACCCGCCAAGGCGGGAATAAAACAGCTTAATAAAATAGCTTATATGAACAAGGGGACGCATTGCGTCCCCTGTTTTGCTGTAATTCGCCAATAACTTTTCTTTACAGTCATCGCACAAATTGACAAAATGCATCGGCGCAAAGTATCATATTCTCATAAAGCCAAGGGGGAGTGAGCAATGCGGACGCTGATTGAAATATGCTGCGGCAGCGCGGAGGATGCAATACTTGCCTTCCGCGCGGGGGCGGATAGGGCGGAGCTGAACAGCGACCTTTTTCACGGCGGCCTTACGCCGACGACAGGCAGCCTTATCGCCGCCAAAAAAGCCGTGCCCAAGCTTGAAATAATGGCCATGGTGCGCCCGCGCGAGGGCGGCTTTTGCTACACGGATACGGAATACGCAGTTATGCTTGAGGATGCGCGGCTTTTGCTTGAAAACGGCGCGGACGGCATAGTGTTCGGCTTTTTGCACGAAAACGGCACGGTGAACGCCGAACGCACGGAGCGCTTTGCCCGCATTGCAAAGGAACATGGCAAAAAGAGCGTGTTCAGCCGGGCGATAGACGTTGTGCCGAGCTGGTGCGCGGCGCTTGATACGCTTATGGAAATTGGCGTTGACCGCGTGCTTACGAGCGGACAGCGCCCAACCGCTGCGGAGGGTGCGGATACGATAGCCGCCATGCTTCGCCGCGCCGCGGGAAGGATAGAGATTCTGCCGGGCTCTGGCATACGCGCAGGGAACGCGCGGCAGATAATAGAGCGCACAGGCTGCACGCAGATACACATGAGCGCGCACGGCGCAGCTTACGATATGTCCGCCGCAAACGAATACGGAATAAGCTTCACGGGCGGCGAAATACCGGCGGAGGGCTGCTATAAGCTGATAGACCCTAAGCGCGTTGAAGAAATTGTTAATATGCTGAAAGGAGATTCCTATGTATAGCTTTGACCGCGGCGAATACGAACAGCGCATGAGGTGGTTCCTTGATGCGCGCTTCGGCATGTTCATCCATTGGGGGCTTTACGCCATACCCGCGCGCGGGGAATGGGTGCGCAGTACGGAGCGGATGGAGGAAGCTGAGTACATGCGCTATTTTTATGAATTTGACCCAAGGCTTTACGACCCTTCCGCATGGGCGCGCGCGGCAAAGCGCGCAGGAATGAAGTATATAATACTAACCGCAAAGCATCACGACGGCTTTTGCCTTTTTGATACCGCTACGACCGATTTTAATTCGGTTAAAACAAAGCTTGGGCGCGACGTTGTTAAGGACTTTACCGACGCCGCCCGCGCCGAAGGGCTGCATGTTGGTCTGTATTATTCGCTGATAGATTGGCACCACGGCGATTTTCCGCATTACGGGGACAGGCAGCATCCCATGCGCAGCCGCCCCGACTGCACCAACGAAAACCGCAATTTTGACGCTTATATTGACTATATGCATGCCCAGGTGCGCGAGCTTTGCACCAATTACGGCAATATAGACATAATGTGGTTCGATTTTTCGTATGACGATATGCGCGGGGAAAGGTGGCGCGCAAGCGAGCTTGTGAACATGGTGCGCACGCTCCAGCCCGGCATAATACTGAACAACCGCCTTGAATGCAGCGGCGAAGGCTTCGGCTCGCTTGCCGAAGGGAACCCTACGCCCTATCATGGCGACTTTGTAAGCCCGGAAAAGATAATCCCGCCGCGCGGCATATTTGATCCGCAGGGCAACCCCGTATACTGGGAGGTATGCGCAACTATGAACCAAAACTGGGGCTACTGCGGCACGGATAATTATTATAAAAGCGCGGATATGCTTATAA
>CABSAH010000049.1 GCA_902475645.1 uncultured Christensenellaceae bacterium
AACACGCTTGCCCGCGAAACGGTATTGAAGCGCGCGCTGGACAAGGTGCGCAAAAGCTATGACTATATATTCATAGACTGCCCGCCCTCGCTGGGGCTTCTCACCATAAATGCGCTTACGGCGGCGGATACGCTGCTTGCGCCCATACAGTGCGAATACTATGCGCTGGAGGGGTTAAGCGACCTTATGAACACGGTAAAGTTAGTGCGCACGCATCTTAACGGCAAGCTTGCGGTGGAGGGCGTTGTGCTCACAATGTTCGATGCGCGCACCAATCTTTCGGAGCAGGTGGTGCTGGAGGTTAAAAAATTCTTCAAAAATAAGGTATACGATACAATAATTCCCCGCTCCGTGCGGCTGGGAGAGGCGCCGAGCTTCGGTATGCCCATAAATAAATACGACCCCAAATCCGTGGGAGCAAAGGCTTACGACGCCTTGGCGCAGGAGCTTGTGGGAAAGGAGAAATAAGCAATGGCAATGAAAAAGCTTGGGCGCGGGCTTGATGCGCTGCTTGGGGATTTTACCGCCACGCCGCCGGAGGGCGTTGTGCAGGCGGACATATACATGATAGACACAAATGCCGACCAGCCGCGAAAAACCTTCGATGAGGAAAGGCTGAACGAGCTTGCGGAAAGCCTGAAGCGGCACGGCATGGTGCAGCCCATAATAGTGCATCAGAATGGCGAAAGGTATACGATAGTTGCGGGCGAGCGCCGCTTCCGCGCGGCAAGGCTTGCGGGCTTTCAAACCGTGCCCGTAATAGTAAAGCAGTTTGACGATGCTCAGATACAGGAAATAGCCCTTGTAGAAAATCTTCAGCGCGAAAGCCTGAACCCCATTGAGGAGGCCGCCGCCATACGCTTCCTTATGCAGCAGCACGACCTTACGCAGGAGGAGGTATCCTCCCGCCTAAGCAAAAGCCGCCCCGCAATAGCAAACAGCCTAAGGCTGCTCACATTGCCGGACAGCGTGCAGACAATGGTAAAGGACGGCAAGCTCAGCGCGGGCCACGGCAGGGCGCTTGCCGCCATAAAGGACGAGGCCGCCGTAAGAAGGCTTGCGGCGGACGCCGCCGTAAACGGCTGGTCGGTGCGCGAAATCGAGCGCAAGGCCACCAAGTTCACCAACCCCGAGCTTGACAGGGTGGAGCGCGAATCGAAGAAAAAGCACATCCGCCAAACGAACGATATGTACGTTGCCCAGGAAAAGCTGCGCGAGCATCTCGGCACCAAGGTCACGATAGACGGCACCGAAAAGAAGGGCAAAATAACCATAGAATACTATACGCGCGACGCCCTCGAAGCGCTGTACGATGTGCTTATGAGCCTATAAACCCGCTTCCTACTCATCCTCTATATCGTTCAGGCCGAGCTTTTTGCGTATGGCGCGGCCTGTCGGGGTCGCGGCGCAGCCGCCGCGCGCGGTTTCGCGTAAATCGGGACTCATAAGGCGCCCCACGGAGCGCATTGCCATTACGGTTTCGTCAAAGGGTATAAGGCTGGGTATGCCCGCAAGCGCCATATCCGCACTGATGAGCGCGTTCGCTGCGCCAAGCGCGTTGCGCTTTATGCACGGACATTCAACAAGGCCGGCCACGGGGTCGCACACAAGACCCATAACGTTTTTAAGCGCTATTGCCGCCGCGTTAAGGCACTTATCCACGCTCCCGCCGTCCAATTCGCACAGCGCCGCCGCAGCCATTGCCGCCGCGGAGCCGGTTTCCGCCTGGCAGCCGTGCGCCGCTCCGCTTATGCTTGCGTTTGAGGCTATAATGCTGCCTATCGCGCCCGCTGTAAGAAGGCCGTCAAGCAGCCTTTCGTCGTTCCAGCCGCGCTCCTTTGCGCAGGTGAAAAGCACGCCCGGCAGTATGCCGCTTGCGCCCGCCGTGGGTGCGGCAACTATCCGCCCCATCGCCGCGTTGACCTCAACAACCGCCATGCTCGCCGCCGCGGCCTTTGCCGCAAGCGTGCCGCTGAGCGCATTCCTTTCGGCGCGGTGGTAAAGGCGCATTGCGTCCCCGCCCGAAAGCCCGGATACGCTCTCCATCTCCTCCGTCAGCCCTTCTTCAACGCTCCGCTTCATTGCGTGCAGCGATGCTTTAAGCTCCTTCAGTATGTTCTCCGCCGTATCGTCGGTAAGCTCCTGCTGGCGGCGCAGCATCACGCCGCTTATGGGCAGTCCTTCCCTTTTGCATATGGCGGTAAGCTCTTCCCCGCTTGTAAAGCAATAGCACATCATACGGCAATTACCCCCGAAATATTCTTGTTCCAATCAAGTATCAGCTTGCATACCCGCTCGCTTACTGGCGAATCCGTCTCTATCACCATGCACGCCTCCTGCCGCCGCGCGTGGCGGAATACGCGCATGAACGCAACGTTTATATGCTCGTTCGCAAGTATGTTCGTAACCGTGTTTATAACGCCCGGCGCATCGGTATGGCTTACTATAAGCGTGGGATAATCCCCGCTCAGCTCCATTTCAAGCCCGTTAATTTCGGTTATAAGTATGCTGCCGCCCCCTATGCTTGCGCCGCGCACGCGGGTGATTCTCCCGTCCCGCGTTTCGATTTCAATCTCCGCGGTGTTAGGATGCTCGTGCAGCCCCTCCGCAAATTCAACGGATATGTCCACATCCGCCTCCTTCGCAAGCAGCATTGAATACCTCAGCCGCTCGTCGTCCGGCTCCATGCCCAGTATCCCCGCCACAATAGCCTTATCCGTGCCATGCCCGCGCCCGGTCGTGGCAAAGGAATCGTAAAGCGTAATATGCGCGCGCTTAACGTGGCCGCCGGCTATCTTGTGTGCCATGCGCCCCAGCCGCGCCGCGCCCGCCGTGTGGCTGCTCGACGGCCCAACCATCCGCGGGCCGATTATGTCAAACAGGTCGTATGTCTGCATTTCGCGCTCCTTTCATAATTCCCAAACGGGAGTGTTTTCTATAAAATCTAACGGAATATTCCCAAACGGGAAGATTCTCTATAAAATCTCGCGAATTATTCCCAAACGGGAGCATTCTCTGTAAAATCCCTAAGAATATTCCCAAACGGGAATCTACTCCCCCGCCTCCACAACCCTGCCGTTCAAGTATGCAAGCGGGCTGTTTTCGGGAAAGTGCAGCTCCAGCCGCACGGCGGCAAGCGCAAGGGGGACATGGGCGCGGGTACGGTCGCCGTACTTATCGTCGCCTATCAGCGGGTGGCCTATGTGCGCCATGTGCGCGCGTATCTGGTGCGTGCGGCCTGTAACAAGCTCTATTTCAAGCAGCGATTCCGCGTCGTTCGCCCTCAGCACGCGGCAGCGGGTTATTATCTCCTTGGCGTTGGGGCGTTCGTTATCGTATATGCGCACGCGCGCGGCGTCGGCGTCCTTAACAAGGTATGCGCGCAGCTCCTTTTGCTTAAACGGCACGCGCCCCTGCACGGTGCAGCGGTAGAATTTCCTTATGCTGCGGCTCCGTATTGCCGCGCTCAGCTCCGCCTCCGCCGTTTCGCTGCGGGCAAAAAGCACAAGCCCCTCCGTTGCAACGTCCAGCCTGTGTACGGGGTACACCCTTTCGCCAAGCGCCGCCTCAAGCCGCGCCTGCAACGAATCCCCGCCGTCCGCCTCGGCAACGCTCATGCCCGCGGCCTTGTTGCAGCATAGTATGTTTTTATCCTCGTATACTATGCGCACTCCGCTGCAAAGCGCCTTCAGCTCATCTTCAAAGGCACTCCACGCCGCGCCGTGCGGCGGCAGTGTGAAGGTCATGGCCCGCTTTAGGGTAGGATGCTCTATTGTTAGCGAATATGCCCACAGCGCAACCTGCTGCCCCGCCTTAGCGCAGGGGTTGTACCGCTGGTCGCCCCAAATGGGGCAGTGTGCGTTTGCAAGCTGGGCGCGTATCTGGTGGTGACGCCCCGTGAAAAGGGATACGTCCAATAGCGTAGAATCGCCGTGCGCGGTAAGCCTATGGTATTCAAGCGCGGCGGCCTTTGCGCCCGGCGTTGACGCGGGGCATATAACGGCGCTTAGCGTGGCCTCGTCCTTTTTTATGTAATCGTCAAGCCTTGCATACGGCCTTGGGCTGCCGCATACTATTGCGGCGTAGCGCTTTTTTGCCCTGTGCGATGCAAACTGCGGCGCAAGGCGGCTTGCGGCCTTGCTTGTGCGCGCAAATACCATAACGCCGCCCACCGGCCTATCCAAACGGTGCACAAGCCCAAGGAACACGTCCCCGGGCTTGTTGTATTTTTGCTTTATATAGCTTTTTACAAGGGAAAGCATATCGTCGTCGCCGGAGGAATCCGCCTGCGCGGGAATGTTGACCGGCTTTTCGACAACTATTATATGGTTATCCTCGTATAGAACGTTCGGCGCGTCCACTTCAAACCTCTACGCTGCCTTCAAACGAAAGCGCCGCGGGCCCGGTCATGAACACATGGCCGTTTTCCGCCCATTCAATGTGCAGCGAGCCAAGCTCCAGCCTTACCTCAACCCTCTTGCCCGTGTAGCCCGCCATTGCGCAGCATACCGCCGCGCTTGACGAGCCCGTGCCGCAGGCAAGCGTGGGGCCGCAGCCGCGCTCGTAGGTGCGCACCTCTATTGTATGCTCATCAAGCACATGGGTGAAGTTCACGTTGGTTTTCTTTGGGAAAAGCGATGTCATTGGCTCTATTACGGAGCCGTATTTCATAACCTCCTCAGCCGTTGGAAGATGATCCATGAACACGACCGTGTGCGGCACGCCGAGCAGTATTGTGGAGAACGTGAATTCCTTATCCGCCGCCGTAAGCCTTTCAAGCTTACATTCGCCGCTGCCCGCAACGGGTATGAATTCGCGGCGCGTTTCGGGCACGCC
Source organism: uncultured Christensenellaceae bacterium (assembly GCA_902475645.1). GTDB lineage: Bacteria > Bacillota > Clostridia > Christensenellales > CAG-138 > Phil1. Next base: position 4,837 of record CABSAH010000049.1, read on the forward strand.
CATATCAACCTTTGCCGCGACCGCAGCGCCGTTTTCAACGCTTAGGTCAATTATCATGGGGCCTGCAAGGGTTTCAACGCTCATGCGCTCGTGAGGGAATATGCCCTTATCGTAAACGTATTTGGCAAAGCATCTTACGCCGTTGCCGCACATTTCGGCTTCGCTGCCGTCGCTGTTGAATATCTGCATACGCACGTCGCACGTTTCGCTGCTCCTTACGAATACCAGCCCGTCCGCGCCTATTCCGGTGCGGCGGTGGCAAAGCCTGCGCGCCAATTCCGGCAGATTTTGGGTATATTTGTTTTGCCTGTCGTCCGCTATAACAAAGTCGTTGCCCAGTCCGTTAAGCTTAGAAAAAATCATCTCAAATCCTCCGCAAAAATAATGCCTGCATATATTATATAATCATAACACCCGCCGCGCAACGGTTATTCCATGCTTAAAAGCGGGCGCGCAATATCAAACTTCAACCCCGCATATTTGCTTTCCGCCGGCACCTCAAGCATAACCAGCACCAGCCGCGCGTCCTCGTCGCTTACGCCCGTGCGGTAGCCCACAAACCATGAAATTTCGCGGCTTTTGCTGCTGCCTATTTCCGCAGTACCCGTCTTTGCCGCAACGGTGCAGCCCTTGGCCTTCAAATTGCGCCCCGTGCCGTTTATGGCGGGGTTGGTAACGTCCTCAAGGTACGGGGTTATTATATCTATGGCGCTCTCGGATATAACGTCCTGCTTCCAGCTTGCGTCGGGGTGCTGCTTTACGCGCTTGTAGCGTATGCCGTCCTCCCTGTATAAGCCCTCCACAACATAGGGCTCAGCAATGCTGCCGCCGTTTGCGAATGCGGAAAACATACACGCAAGCTGAAGCGGGGTTGTGAGTATTTCCCCCTGCCCGTAGCCGCTGTCCGCAACAAGCTTATAATCCATAACCGTATCCTCGTTTTTAAGCTGGGGCGCGGCAACGGCGATATCGAACGGTATGCTTTCGGTAAAGCCAAGCGCGGTCATGTATTTTTCAAAAAGCTCCCAGCCCGTTTTAAGCGCGGCGTTTGCAAAGTATATATTGTCCGAATGTATAAGCGCCTTGCGCAAATTGAGCGGCCCGCTTATGGGATAGTTTATATGCGTGCGCTTTATGGGCGTCCATATCCACGCGCCGTATTCATCTGGCGTCCAGTAATCCTTCTTTATTTTGCTTTCGTTAAAGGCATAGCTTTCGTCAAGTATGCCGTTATCCAGGGCGCACGCCGCCGTGAACGCCTTCATTGTGGAGCCGGGGGGATACAGGCCCTGCGTAACGCGGTTTATAAGCGGCTTTGCCTTGTTGTTCAAAAGGGCGGAATAATCGTGGCCCGATATTCCCCGCTCAAATAGGTTAATATCATAGCTTGGGTAGGAATACATGGCCTGCACCGCGCCCGTTTTGGGGTTCATAACAACCACCGCGCCCGCCGTGGTTTCGCCGAAAAGGGCAAGCTGCATAACCTCCCGCACCCTGCGCTGCAAGTCCATGTTTATTGTAAGCTCAATGTCGTAGCCGTTCTCAGCCTCGGTTTTAAGGAGCGTTTTGCGGTTTCTGCCATCGGACGTGCATATGTAAACAAGCTCGCCGTCGCGCCCGCGCAAATCCTGCTCGTATTGCCGCTCAAGCCCCAGCCTGCCCACGCGGGAATCGGCATTGTATAGGCCGTCCTTATCCGTGCGCCCCTCGTTAAGCCTTGCTATCTCCTCATCAAGCTTTTCCTTTGTTTCGCTTGGTATTGCGCCAACGTAGCCCACCAGATGCGCAAGCAAATCGCCCGAAGGGTATTCGCGCACGGTGTAAAAATTGCCCTCGTCTATGCCAATGCCCTCTATCTGCAAAAGCTGCTCCCGCACGGAGTCGGATATTTCGTCGCTGTAATATTGCTTTATTACGGCAATGCCGTTGTATTCCTTTTCAAGCTTCTTGGCTATCGCGGCCTCCGTCATGTTCAAAAGCCGCGACGTTTGCTGAAGAAAAAGGCTTTTGTTATTTATGCCCGCTACCGCGGCATATACGCTTACCGCGCCCGCGTTTATTGCAACCGGCTCCCCGTCCGCAAGTATTTCGCCCCGCCTTGCCGCAATGCGCGCAATGCGCACCGTATCCCCCCATTCCATTTCGGGGAATATGAGCGCGGGCGACCATTTTACCCTCCATTCGCCGTTTTCATAGAACGCCATGGCGGTAAAGCTGTTTGTAACGTTGCCAATATAGTCGCTGTAATAGGTTGCGGTATAGCTTGCGCCGTAAAGCGCATCGCCGCCATCCGCCGTAAAGTCCGCGTATTCAATGGAGTTTATTTCAAGCGCGTCCATTATTGCCGTGTATTTATCCGTAAACTGCTTTTCCGTAATGCGGTTGGGCTTTTCCTCTCCCTCCTCACAGCGGCAGGTGGATGAAAGCAGCGCATAGGCCTGGGAATATTCGCCCGCGGCAATATGCGTAAGGAATTCCTCTATGGCCTTTCCGCCCGCCCTTTGCTGCGGCGCGCCCTGTTCGCACCCAATAAGGCACAGCGCGCTTAACGCCGCAAGAATAACGGCCAATGCTTTTTTCATTCCAAGCCCTCCGAAAAAATAGGTATGCATCTATTATAACTTGGCAAGGCTTTACTGTAAACGCGGGAGGTGAAAAGCCATGACACAATTCGTTTATTTGACACAATTACGCAACCCACGCTATAATAAACGCATGAAAAGGTTTTTTAGAAAAATCCAAAACGCGCTTGCCGCCGTGCCGGGCCGCATAAGGGCGCATCTTGCGGGCGTAAAATGGTATTTTTATGTGCTCGATGCGCTTATATTCGCGCTTATGGCTGGCGCGGGCGTGTTTTTTATGCTTTCGGCAGCCGCGCCCGATCCGCGCATAAGCGTATCCGTAACGGCGGACGGCAGAACCACGGACTATGTTATAAACGAGCCTGAGGAGGAAATGAGCATAGCCGCCTTCCTGAAGGCGCAGAACGTGCGCGTAAACAGGGGCGATGCGCTTTCGGCCGATTCAAGCAGCCCCGTTGCGGACGGTACAAGCGTTAATATAGCGCGCAGCTTCCCCGTTGCGGTGCGCTCCATGGGCAGCGTAATCATTATAAACACAACCGGCGGCACGGTTGGCGATGCGCTTAGGGAAAGCGGCGTAAGCTACGATACGGCGGACGAGCTTAGCCACCTTGCCTTTGCAGACCTTGTGCCGGGCATGAAAATAGTGCATACGGACGTTGTTACCGAATACACCACCGCAAGGCGCACCATAAACCACAAGGAAAAGGTGGTTTATGACGACAAGGTATATAACGATACAGAGCCTGTTATAATCCAAAAAGGGTCGGACGGCTCCAAGAACGTTACCCAAAGGGTTATAATAAAGGACGGGGTTGAGGTTTCGCGCGAAATAGTGAACCAGATAATAATAACCCCCGCAACGGATGAAATAATCAAAAAGGGCAACAAGATACATTACCAAACAAAGCTTACGGGCGAATATCGCATATATAAAAAGGCGCCCAAGGCGGGCGTTGACGGCTGGGTTGCAATGAAGATGGACTATATAACCGCATACTGGCAGGGCAACCGCACCGCAACAGGCAAAAGGCCGAAGCTTGGCACAATAGCCGTGAACCCGTATTACATACCCTACGGCACGCAGATATACGTTCCCGGCTACGGCTACGGCACGGCGCAGGACACCGGCGCATTCCGCAACTACAAGCGGGCGGACGGCACGCCCGTCAATCAGCTTGACCTATGGATGAATACCGAAAAGGAAGGCCGCCGCTGGGGGCGCAAGCGCAACGTGACGGTGCTGGTAAAGCTTGGATGAGCGCGGCGGACATAAAGCAAAAATTGGAGCGGCTGAGCATACGCGCAAACGCGGCGCTTGGGCAGAACTTTCTTTGCGACGATGCAATGGCTTATAAAATAGCCGCCGCCGCAATAGGGGACGGGCGCACGGACGTGCTTGAAATAGGGCCGGGGCTCGGCGCGCTTACGGCTGCGCTTGTGGGCCGCGTGCCGCACGTTACGGCCGTTGAAATAGACAAAAATATGCTTTGCGCGCTGCAAGGCGAATTTGCAAGCCAAATAGAGGGCGGCGCGCTTTCGCTTGTTCACGGCGACATACTTAAATTCGATACGGACTTAATTGAGGGCGAATTTGTCGCGGCGGGCAATTTGCCCTATTATATCACAACGCCCATTGTGCTTATGCTGCTTTGCCGCGCGCAAAGGATACCGCGCATGGTGCTGATGGTGCAAAGGGAGGCGGCGCGCCGCTTTTTCGCCAAGCCCAAGGACAGGCTTTACGGCCCGCTTGCCATAACCGCGCAGCTTTTTTACGAATGTGAAAGCCTTTTTTCGCTCACCCCCGCAAGCTACTATCCTCAGCCGGAGGTGGATTCCGAGGTTGTTCTTCTCACCCGCCGCGCCGATATGCCGCGCGGCATAGACCCCGCCGCGTTTTGCCGCTTTACGGAGAGCATATTCGCCATGCGCCGCAAAACCGTATACAACAACCTAAAGCCCCTCTTCCCCTCCGCAGCCGCCGCAGAGGACGCGCTCCTAAGCGCTAACATCTCCCCCTCCGCCCGCGCCGAAGCGCTGAGCATACCGGAAATCGTAAGGCTGTATGAGGTGAGCGGGAAGAAGAATTAGTGATGGATGGGGAACAAGTCAAACCTGCTAAAGTGCAACTAATTATTCCCCCCTCAGTCACGGCTTACGCCGTGCCAGCTCCCCCGCAAGCGGTGGAGCCTTTTGGTTTGTGCAACCACCACCCCAAAGCTGTCCCCGTTTACGGGGAAAGTGGCCGTGAGCGTTAGCGAACGGTCGAAAGGGGTGCGGCTTGGAGGTGGATTGCGATTTTTTCTATTCCCCCTCAGTCAATACGCATAAATTGAGCCCAGGTTGGAACAAGGTCGCCTTACTCACATTCGTTCGTAATTCTCCCTGTTCCTGCCCGTTCTCCGTTTCGCTTCATCCGCCACAGGCGGCGCTCAACTCCGAACCCCGCAAGCGGTGGAGCCTTTTGGGTTCAGTATAAACTCAAAACCAAAAAGCCTCCCTGTCGAGGGAGGTGGCAATGAGCGTCAGCGAATTGACGGAGGGAGTTCAAAGAAGCTGTCCCCGCGTGCGGGGGATTCGAGCCGAGCGCGTCCGGTGGACGATGAAGCGAGGGGAGAATCGGGCGGAATAGGGAGTGTTGCAAGCGATAGCGCCGCAAGACGACCATATTCCAACCAGCGTTCGTGGCTGCGAATGAAATGAGCAGACGAAAGGGGTGCGGCTCAGAGGTGGCTTGTGCTTTTTACTGTTCCCCCTCAGTCAATACGCATAAATTGAGCCCAGGTTGGAACAAGGTCGCCTTACTCACATTCGTTCGTAATTCTCCCTGTTCCTGCCCGTTCTCCGTTTCGCTTCATCCGCCAC
>CABSAH010000050.1 GCA_902475645.1 uncultured Christensenellaceae bacterium
TGGCGATGTACGCGCTCGGGGGCGATAGTGTGTAAAATAGGTTAGGTGGGATTAACCGTGCGGCGCAAAAAAACCTCCCTATAAAGAGAGGTTGCAATAAGCATTAGCGAATCGGCGGATGGGGGATTTATATATCCCTCAATATCTCATCCTTCAGCGCGAGCAATGCGCATATGTTGCGGGCGTCGCGCGGGCAGCTTTCCGCACCCTGTGCGCGGTACAGGCCATAATTCATGTGCGAAGCTATTATGTCCGCACCCTTTATGTGGCCGTCGGAGGCGGCTATTTCCTCCGCAACCTTGGCCATATCCATATCCTTTAAGCCCTTCACCTCAAAATGGGCGGAGGCAAGCGCGGCTACGCCGTCGTAATGCGTGGTAAGCACGCTTACGCTGGGCTGATTGTCAAGGTAACGCGTTACGGCGCGCACTATCATTGCGCCTTCCTCGGGATTGGTACCGCGGGCAAATTCATCCAGCAGTATAAGGCTTATGCCTTCGGTTTGTGCGGCGGCCTGCTCAACCTCGTTGAACTGCACTATCTCCGCGCCGAAGCTTGAAAGGCCGCGGTCCATGTCCTCCAAATCCTCGCTTACTATGAATATGCCGCCGAAAAGCGGAAGCTTTGCATATTTGGCGAATGGCAGCATGCCCGCCTTGACAAGCATGGCGTTGAGCGCAAGCGTTTTGAGCGCAACGCTTTTGCCGCCCATGTTAGCGCCGGTTATTACCGTTGCGCCCACGGGAGCGGAAAGCGAAACGGGGGTAAAGTGCCGCTCCCGCTCGAAAAGCGCATCCGCCACGCGGGGGTTGACCATATCCTCCATTTCAACGGGACCGTCGCTGAAGTGCGGCATAACCCCGCCGTACTGCGCGGCTATCTCCGCGCGGGCGATTGTGAAATCAAGCTCCGCCACGTTATCCATGCAGTCTATTATTGAAGCGGTATACGGCGTAAGGTTAAGGCAAATCTCTTTGCGGATGCGGCGCTCCTCCGCGTCCTCTTTGCCGGCGGCTGCACTGCGCAGCGCCATAAGCCGCGCGCGTTCAGCGCTGTCTGTCTCCTTGCGGATAAGCTCCTCTATTTCCCGCTTTTCGCGGCGCGCCTGCTTCAATTCGGGCGATGCATTGTCCGCAATGAAGAACGTTGCCGCGCGGTTGCCGTCGGGGTCTATTATCCTAAGCGCCTCCGTCTGCGCGGGTATGGCTATGCCCTCTATGTGCGCCTTGGCAATAACCTGGTCAAGCACGGGGGCTATAAGCTCGGTTTGCAGCAAAAAGCGCTTCAATTCAAAAAGCTCCAGCTCGCTCAGCCCGCCGCCTTCAAGGCTCATAACGCTCCTGCGTATGTCCTTCATGGGCATCATAAGCCGCTGGAGACGGCCGTATTCAAAGCTTAGCTCCGTAAGCGTATCCTTAACGCGGCATACGTTTGAAAGCTGCATATTCAGCTCGTCCATTTCGTTTGGGTCAAAAAAGCGCAGCTTGCTCACGCGCGCCTGCCCGTATGGGCTTGAACAGGAAAGCGAATTGATAACGTATCTGAATCCTATATTCTCCTGCTGGGAAAATGTCATTGCCATTGTTCTTTCTCCTTTTATCAATCCTCGTCCTTGCTTTCAACGTTCACCACCGGCACGTTTACCGCGCCGCGCATACTGTCAAGCAAAAGCTTTGGGTCCATATGGAAGCCGTATGCGGAAACGGGGTTTACCGTTATTGCCGCAAGCTTTACCGGCCGCCTTACGCCTATGCGCACGCCGCGTATAAGCAGCTTTTCGTATGAATCGTGGCTGAGCAATAGCTTGCTGCCGTCCTCCGCGCTCAGCTCAAAGCCCTTCAGCTTCGCCCCGCCCATAAGCACGGGCTTTATGGTTGCGTCCGTTACCGCGCCCGTTATATACGCGCTTTTAACGTTTGCATATTCGCGGCTGCGGAGCGCATCGGCAAGCGTTATGCCATCCTTCATCGGCTCAACCGTGCCGTCGGCGCGCTTAAAGCGTATTTTGCCGCTTATGGGCATGTCCAGCTCCGCCTCGCTGAAGGCTTCCTGCTTAGGCAGGGTAAGCAGCGCGGCGGAAAAGGCGGTATCCTCTATAACCACGTTTATGTCCCGCGAATACGATGCGCCCGTGCAGAGTATCGTAGCCTCGCTCACCGTGGGCGCGCACAGCGTTTTGCGGCTAAGCGCGCCGTCTATTATGGTCATATCCGCGCCGAAGGAGGAAAAAATATCCACAAGCGCGCTTAATTGCGCCGTCATGCTTGGGCCTGCAAGCTGCACGCTGCCGTCGCTGCGGGCGCGCACCACGGCCACCTCGCCCATGGGCGTGGGCCAGCCGGTGGAATAGATTATCTCCCGCGTAATGTCGCTGAGGCGGAACATGTCAACAGCCGTCGCCACAAGCGTACCTTCATAAACATATATGCCGGGCTTTGCCGTGCGCGTAACAAGATCCGTGCTTTCACCGTCCCGCCCAATGCTTGTCAGCCCCAAGCGGACGCGGGATTCGTTAAGCTCCGCAATGAGCTTGTTAAGCACGGTGGTCTTGCCGGCGTTTTTGCACATGCCTATTATGGATAGCGAGCGCACGCCCTGTATGTATTCCTTCAGCATTCAGTCTCCTACATTATATATGGGATAGCGGCGCATCATTCGCCGTCCCGCTCGGCTTCCTTTTCCCTTTCAAGGAACAGCTTGAAAACCGCATCCAGCACATTCGGGTCGTCAACCCCGTGCAGCTCCTCATCCTCGTCGTCCGCGCCCGCCATAAGCTCCAATATAACAAGCTCCGGCTCGTCGCTTTCATCGTCCACGGGGAACAGCACGGCATACTCCTTGCCCAAGAACGGCACAACGTCCATTATTTCATAGGCAAGCTCGTTGCCGTCCCTGTCCTCAAGGGCAATAAGGTCATTGGTGTCTATTTCCATAGCTTTCACCGCTCTTTGGCTTACGCCTTGTTATCGCAGCCGAGTACGCACTCGATTTTGTGCATAACCATCTGCTTTATGGCTTCGCGGCCGGGCTTGAGGTACTGGCGCGGGTCAAAATGATCGGGGTAGGTATAAAGATGCTCGCGCACGCTGGCGGTCATTGCAAGGCGCAAATCGGAATCGATATTTATCTTGCAAACGGCCATGCCTGCCGCGCGGCGGAGCATATCCTCCGGCACGCCTATTGCATCGGGCATATTGCCGCCGAACTTATTTATCTTTTCAACGAATTCGGGTATAACGCTGCTTGCGCCGTGCAGCACTATGGGGAAGCCAGGCAGGCGCCTTTGCACCTCCTCAAGAATATCGAAGCGGAGCTGCGGCTTGGTGCCGGGCCTGAACTTATATGCGCCGTGGCTGGTACCTATCGCTATTGCAAGTGAATCCACGCCCGTGCGGGTAACAAAATCATAAACCTGATCGGGGTCGGTATAGCTGCCCTGGCCTATGGCAACCTTAACGTCGTCCTCAACGCCTTCAAGGCGGCCAAGCTCGCCTTCAACCACAACGCCGTGATCGTGCGCATATTCCACCACCTGACGGGTAAGCGCAACGTTTTCCTCGTAGGAATGGTGGCTGCCGTCTATCATAACGGAGGTAAAGCCGCCGTCTATGCAGCTTTTGCAAAGCTCAAAGCTGTCGCCATGGTCAAGATGCAGGCATATGGGCAGGCCGGTTTCGATAACCGCCGCTTCAACAAGCTTCATAAGATAGGTATGGTTGGCGTATTTGCGCGCGCCTGCGGATACCTGAAGTATCAGCGGGGCATTCAGCTCCTTTGCGCCTTCGGTTATGCCCTGGATTATTTCCATGTTGTTTACGTTGAACGCGCCTATGGCATAGCCGCCCTCATAGGCTTTTTTGAACATTTCGGTGCTTGTTACAAGAGGCATTGTTTTATCTCCTTTACATGTTCATAGTTACTGCTATTATATACTATTTGGCGCAATAAGCCAACAGGTTCGTTGCTTATTGTAAATATCCCGGGCGGAGAACATGACCCGCCTTAACTCATCCCCCTTGATTTTTTTAAGTTATATGCTACAATATATATAGAATAATGACCGGAGGTAATATACCATGGCTTATAAGATCACTGATGCTTGCATCTCCTGCGGCGCGTGCGAAGGCGCTTGCCCCGTTGGCGCTATCTCCCAGGGCGAGGATCATTACGAGATCAACCCCGATATGTGCATCGAGTGCGGCGCGTGCGAAGGCGCTTGCCCCGTTGGCGCACCCAAGCAGGACTGATTAACTGCTGACCAAGGATTGGCCCTTCCGTTAAAGGGAGGGCTATTTCTGTATCTGTTTTAACGAAAATATTTGACCTATGCGGCTCAACAGGCCGTTTTTTAGGTGCAGAGAAGGCTTATATTTATTATGGAAAAGGGTATCCAAAGGCCAAAGGGAAGCAAAAAATACATAGGCATACTGCTTATGCTTGCATGCGCGCTGCTGTGGAGCGCAAACGGGCTTTGCATAAAGCTTACGCCGTGGAATTCAATGGTGCTGGCGGGCTGGCGCGGCTTTGCGGGCGCAATAACGCTTTTCATTGCCATGAAGCTGCTTAAAATGAAAATAAGCATCAATTGGCGCACGGTGCTGATAGGCATATGCGTATGCGCAACGGGCTTCCTATACATTGTTGCAAACCGCCTTACCACGGCGGCGAACGCGATAGTGCTGCAATATACGTCACCCGTGTGGCTGGTGATACTGAGCATGGTGTTTTTCAAGAAAAAATACCGCGGAGCCGACTATGCGGCCGTGCTTTTGACGGTTGGCGGCATTGCGCTTTTCTTCATGGATAAGCTTAAGATAGGCGGCGCGCTTGGCAACATAATTGCAATAATTGACGGATGCAGCCTTGCGGGCGCATACCTTCTTATGGGCGAAAGCGAGGGCGGCAGCCGCCTTTCCGGCACGCTTGTGGGGCTGGTGCTTATGGCGATTGTGGGCATACCGTTCACGTTTGCGTATCCGCCGGAGGTGACGGCGGTATCGGCCGTTATGGTGGCGGTGATGGGCATATTCATGCTCGGTTTGCCGTATGCATTATACAGCGTTGCAATAAACTATTGCCCGCCGCTTGGATGCGTGCTTATAAGCTCGATAGAAATAGTTCTCAACCCCGTTTGGGTATGGCTCGGCACGGGCGAAATGCCCGATACTTTCGCCATAATAGGCAGCGCGGTGATACTTGTCACGGTAACGCTGTGGTGCGCCTTGGGCGGGGGAAAGGCAAAGGAGCCTGCTTCGGATAAGGCATAGGGCGAAGGCCGTGAAGGATGGGGAGGGGAGAATAGTCCTTCCGCCCCGCATAATTACATAGTCAATACCCCGCTCTGCGTGCGGAAAGCGGGCGGGTGTATATAATACAAAAGAGAAAGGTTGTGTTATTTTGAAACTCACAGGCAAAAGCCTGCGAAGCGATTTCGCGCGGTTTGTATCCGCTACTACCGCGTCGCTGATGGTGTTCTGTCTCTACTCCGTTGTAGACGGGCTTATGGTGGCCCGCGGCGTTGGGGAATACGCCATGAGCGCAGTTAATTTGGCGCTGCCGTTTACCAATATGCTGTTTGCTATTGCGGTAATGTTCGCGGTGGGCGCAAGCACCATAATTGCAATATTTATGGCGCAGAAGAAAAAACGGGAAGCGGATGAGCTGCTATCCCAAAACCTGACGGTGCTTATAATAATGGGCGTTGTCATAACGGCGGTGACGCTTATATTCACGGAGCCCATTGCACGCCTGCTCGGCGCAAACGACATTACGCTCGATTACACCGTCAACTACCTTAAAGGCCTTGCGCCGTTCAGTGCTTTCTTTTTGATATCGTACAATCTGGAGGTGCTGATAAAGACGGACGGATTCCCGCAGACCGCGCTTATAACGGTCATAATCGGGTGCCTGTCCAACTGCGTGATGGACTATGTGGCAATATTCATATTGGACATGGGCACATACGGCGCGGCTTTTGCAACGGGGCTTTCCCAGCTTATAACAAGCACAATATACATTGTGCATTTCCTGGGCGGCCGCTGCTCCTTCAAAATAAGGAAATTCCGCTTCGATCCGCATATATACAAGCGCCTTATACCCATTGGCTTTGCCGATGGCGTTACGGAGCTTTGCACGGGCGTTATGATGTTCATATTCAACCGCACTGTGCTGCATTATATCGGCAACGACGGCGTGGTGACATATACAATAATCGCATACGTGAACACGGTTGTCATAAATCTTATGATGGGCGTGTCGCAGGGCTCGCAGCCGCTTGTAAGCTTCTATTACGGCGAAGGCAGCCGCGAAAAATGCAAAACATTGCTTAAATACGGCGTGCGCACGGTAACGGCCATGGCTGCGATAATATTCGTCGGGCTCTACATATGCGCAAATCAGGTGGTCGGCATATTCCTCAAGGATTCCGACCCCGGGCTTATAGACTTCAGCGTTAAGGCGTTCAGAACGTATAGCTTTTCATATATAATACTGGGCTTTAACGTGCTGATAGGCGGCTTTATGACCGCGATTGAAAGACCCAAGCAGGCCATTGCAATATCCATAGGCCGCGGGCTGGCGCTGCAAAGCATAAGCCTTATGGCGCTTTCGCTCGCATTCGGCGCGAACGGAATATGGTATACGCCCATTTTTTCGGAGGCATTGTGCCTTGTTATGTCAATATTGTTCCTGCGGCAGTATCTTAAAACGGATTCTATGCCGAAGGCCACGGCATAACGCCGCCCGCACCCGAATTCACGGCAATAAGCTCGGCGGCTATGCTTACGGCTATCTCCGCAGGCGTTTCGGCGCCGATATTGAAGCCGACGGGACAGCGCACGCGGGCTATATCCTCGCTTGAAAATCCCGCAAGCCTGAGCCGTTCGCGCGTGCGCGCGGCCTTGTGGCGCGAACCTATGCAGCCTATGTAGTGCGCGCGGGACGGCAAAACGCCGAGCAGCACGTCATAATCGGCCTCGTGCCCGGGCGTCATTACAAAAACGGCGTCCGCATGGGTTATGCCTGCGGATTTTGAAAGCTCCGCAAAGCCGCCGCATATAAGCCCGTCGGCATCGGGGAAGTATTCGCGGCTCAATAGCGCGGGGCGGCTATCGTAAACATACACGGGCAGGCCGATGCTTTTAAGCACCGGCGCAAGCGCACGGGCAACATGCCCCGCGCCGAATATTAGCGCACGGCCTTGGCGGGAGAGCGGCTCGGTAAATATATCCGCATCATCGCCGCGGCTATATGCGGCATTGCCGCCCAAAAGCGGCAGTATCCGCGCGCCGTCAAGCCCCTGCGGGAGCGGCTCGCCCATTTTGTAAACAAAAAGCCTTGACAGCGCATCGCCGTCAATAACGTAAATCAAATAGCTGTCCTCGCTCTTAGCGGCTTGGGCGGCTATTTTTTGCGCAAGCGGAGCATCGGCGGGCGTGAACAGGCGGAAATATATGCGCACGCTGCCGCCGCATACCATGCCGATATCGCCTATTTCGCCCTTGTCAAGCGAATAGGATACCGTGCCGCTGCCGCCGCCGGCAAGCATATCCGCCGCATTTTGGCGGGCATGAAGCTCAACGCTGCCGCCGCCTACCGTGCCCGCGGTATGCCCATCGGCAAAAACGGCCATCTTTGCGCCCGCACCGCGCGGCACTGAGCCGGACGCGGCAATTACGCTGCAAAGCACCGCGCTTTCGCCAAGGGATAACCTTTCGTAAAGTTCAAAGAAAAGCTTTTGCATAATATTAAGCTCCGTAAAAATGAGGATTGTATTCACAGGCAAGCATACCAGAAAAAACGGCGCATAGCAACAGAAAAACATTTGACGGCAGGTAAAGAATGCGATATCCTCATATAAAAACAACGGACGGGAGAGCGGAGCCATGCTTTTGGCGGAATTGATGGACATACGGCGCGGCGCAACGGCCATAATAGGCGGCGGGGGAAAGACAACGCTTATGTACACGCTGGCAAGGGAGCTTGAAGTGGAGCATAGCGTGGCTATAATGACCACAACGCATATCGCCCTGCCACAGCATATGCCAACGCTGCTGAACCCAACGGAGGAGGACGCGCGGCTGCTGATAAAAAAGGGGCGCGCGGTATGCATAGCGAAGCAGAATGAGGATAAAAAGCTTTGCCCAAGCGATGTTACGGCGGAAAAGCTGTGCGAAATGGCGGAATATGTAATAATAGAGGCCGACGGCTCAAAGGGGCTTCCGCTAAAGGCGCATCTTGCGCACGAGCCCGTTATTCCGGTATGCGCACGGGACACCATACTTGTTATTGGCATGAGCGGCATGGGCAAAAGCGTAAAAGAGGCGGCGCACCGGGCGGAAAGCTACTGCCTGCTCGGTCAATGCGCGGCGGAGGATACGGTAACGCCCCGAATTGCCGCGCGCGTTGCGAATGCGGAGGGGCTGCACACAAAGGCGTTCCTTAACCAGATGGACGCGGCAAAAGCGGGGCAGGCGGAGGAGCTTGCGCGGCTTTTGAACACAAGGGTATACGGCGGTGCGCTTATGAAGGGAGAATGGCGATGCTTGTGCTGATAAAGGGCGCGGGTGATATAGCAAGCGGCGTTGCGCTGCGGCTGCATAGGTGCGGCTTTGCCGTGGTTATGACGGATACGGCGAACCCAACAGCCATACGGCGCACCGTATGCTTCAGCGAGGCTGTAAGGCTTGGCGAGGCGAGCGTTGAGGGGATAAGGGCAAGGCGTGCCGAAAACGCGGAGGACGCGCTGAAAATAATAAAGGCGGGCGAAATACCCGTTATTGCCGATGAAGAATGTGTATGCAGGGCAGAGCTTAGGCCGCATGTTATCATTGATGCCGTAATAGCGAAGAAAAACATAAATACGCGCAAGGATGATGCGCCCATAGTAATTGCATTGGGGCCGGGCTTTACGGCGGGAAAGGATTGCCACGCGGTAATAGAAACGCAGCGTGGGCATGACCTTGGCAGGGTGATACTTAAAGGGAGTGCGGCGGCGAATACGGGCGTGCCGGGAATTATAGGCGGCGTTGGCGCGGATAGGGTGCTGCGCGCGCCGTGCAGCGGCACGTTTGAGCCGATATGCAAAATAGGCGATATGGTAAAGGCGGGGGATACCGTTGCCGCGGTGAACGGAGAGCCCATTAAAACAAAGATATCCGGCGTTCTGCGCGGACTGCTGCCGCAGGGTGCAAATGTACACGGCGGCATGAAAAGCGGGGATGTTGACCCGCGCGGGGAGCTATGCAGCTGCTATACGGCGTCCGACAAGGCGATGGCGATAGCGGGCGGCGTGCTGGAGGCGATACTGGCGCTAAGCGGCATTATTTCTCAATGAGCGTGCGGAACAGCGGCTCAAGGCGGGCGGCGTCGCCACTGGTGCGGTATTCGACATGCGCGCTGCCGCACGGGTTTTCAAGGTTGTTTTCTTTAAGCACACGCCCAAGCTGGCGCACGGTAGCGGCGTTGCCGTCAAACAATTCGGCCTTTCCCTTAAAATGCAGCGATGCATAGCGGGCAAAGGCGTTTTTTATAAAAACGTAATGCGTGCAGCCCATTACCATGGCGTCTATCGTTTCGCCTTCAAGGAAGGACAGATGCTTTTCCAGTATATCATCGAAGCCGTCGGCGGCAAAGCAGCCGCTCTCTATCCGCTCAACCAGCCCCGGGCAGGGCACGCTTATGACGCGGGCGGGATTTTTCATGGTGGAAAGCAGGTGCTTATAGCGCGGAAGATTCGCCGTGGCTGCCGTTGAAAGCATAAGCACGCGGCCGTGGCCTTGGGTTTCGCAGGCGGGCTTGATGGCGGGCTCTATGCTTACTATCGGGAACGGAAATGCGCTGCGGAGCGCGTCTATGCAGGTTGCCGTGGCGGTATTGCAGGCTATAACGGCGGCCTTTATGCCAAAGCTTGCCATTGCCGCAACGCTTTTTTCGGTAAGGGACGCAATTTCGGAATATGACCTGTCGCCATACGGGGCGTTGGCATTATCCCCGTAATACAGGTAATTTTCGCGCGGCAGCAGGCGCAAAGCCTCGCGCAGCACGCCGGCGCCGCCCAAACCGCTGTCAAAAAATCCTACGGGACGCATGTCCACAAAAACTCACCGCCTTCAAAAAACTTTTTGTTGAATATTATATGCATTTAGGGGCTTTTTTGGCAAGGATAAAAAACATATAAAAAAAAGTCAAAAAAAAGCGTTGACAAGGGGTGG
>CABSAH010000051.1 GCA_902475645.1 uncultured Christensenellaceae bacterium
CAGGGGCTGGAGAAGAAACTGGATGCAATGGTAATGAGAGAATTGTATACAAAACCGCATAAAGCAAGGTGTCTCTGCCGTTATGCTCCCATACACAGTTAATTATCATAACACTCCTTCGATCTGAGGTTGCTCCGAAGATTTATACTCGTTGACCGCTTCAAGGCCTTCCTCTGGATTGCTGTCCATATTGAACGTAAAAGACAATAAATTTTCCATCCGACGAACCTCTTGCTTGTATGTGTATACACATTGTAGTACAGCGATAGCTCGGTTTTCAATAGGCTTTTCAAAAGTCAGCACTTTAAAATGTAACTTTCCTGTGTTCGCAAGCCGATTTGATGGTTTTTATGCTGCCGGACATACTCCGCATTGAAATCCCCACCTATTGGTTTTACCGTTTTGTGGGGTAATTAACGCAATCGCAAATATTCATGCTCATCTGGGAACGATATTCATCATAGCGTGATTTGCTGCTTCGTGGGGGGGGTACCACGAGAAGGGCAACTACTTCACCCGTTTCACTATCCTTGTCTTACAGAGCAGAAAACAAGCGTTTTTCGACCCTTAAACGCACAAAAACAGGCGGCATCCAACCGAAGTTGAATGTCGCCTGTTTTGTCCAATCCTGTCTGACAGATGCCGATTTCGTACTTTTCTCAAATTACTGTCTTATCGGCACACAGCTTATGTCGTGGCTTTGCTTGGTATCGTCAACCCCTCAGTAAAAGGACTCCCTCAGAAAATTCGCTTGCAGCGAATTTCCAGCTCCCTCTAAGAGGGAGCCTTTTGGTGCGGCATAACCTCTATCAAAAAAAACGGAGGGAGCATGTTTCCGCTCCCTCCGCATATTATGTCAATTACTTTTTCTTTCCCGTGACCTTATTGAGTATCGCTACAAAGGCCCATATGGTGAGTATCACGGCGAATATGCCTATCATGCCCTTTAGCGCAAGCAGCAGGGAGGGCAGAAGCGTTTCGGGGGACCAGGTGAATTTCATTGCGTTGAGTATAAACATTGCTTTTATCCTCCTTCCGTTAAAGCATGGCTTCTATAAGCGTTATCATAAGGCCGCCGGCTATTACGCTAGCGATCTGGCCGGACACGTTCGCGCCCGCGGCATGCATCAGCAGGAAGTTCTGGTTATCCTCCTGCTGGCCCAGCTTATGCACAACACGGCTTGCCATTGGGAAGGCGGATATGCCCGCCGCGCCTATCATGGGGTTGACCTTGTTCTTCAGGAACAGATTGAGGAACTTAGCGAACAGCACGCCGCCCGCGGTATCGAATATGAACGCAACAAGGCCAAGCGCGATTATTGCAAGCGTTTCAACGGTTATGAACAGCTCCGCTTTCATTTTGAACGCAACCGATATGCCAAGCAGCAGCGTTACAAGGTTGGCAAGGGACTTCTGCGCGGTTTCGCTCAGGCTGCCCAGCACGCCGCATTCCCTTATAAGGTTGCCGAACATAAGGAAGCCTATAAGCTCCGCGCTCTTGGGCGCTATTGTTCCGGCAACTATTGTAACGAACACGGGGAACAGTATGCGCGTTGTGCCGGATACGGCGCCGGGGCTGTACGGCATGCGGATGCGGCGTTCATTTTTGCTGGTGAGCAGCTTTATTACGGGCGGCTGTATAATGGGCACAAGCGCCATGTAGGAATACGCGGCAACCATTATGGGGCCCTGATAATTGGACTTAAAATAGTTTGCAAGGTATATGGACGTGGGGCCGTCCGCCGCGCCTATTATGGCTATGCTGCTTGCGTCCTGAAGCGTGAAGCCTATAAGCCGCGCCATCATAAACGTGAAGAATATGCCGAACTGCGCCGCCGCGCCGAAAAGGAACATCTTCGGGTTTGAAAGCAGGGGGCCAAAGTCTATCATTGCGCCTATGCCTATGAAAAGCAGCAGCGGGAAAAGCTCCGTGGCTATGCCCGCGTTGAACAGCGTTTCTATGGCCTCCGTATTGACAAAGGGCAAATTGACCAATATGGCGCCAAAGCCCATTGGCAGCAGTAGCGTAGGCTCCATTTCCTTCTTTATGGCCAAGTAGATGAGCGTTGCGCCTATGAGTATCATAAGCAGCTGCTGCCACGTGAAATTGGCCACGTTTGAAAACAGCTCAACAAATTGTTCCATTGCGTTTTTTACCTCCGGTTATGGGTTTTGTTCGCGTCGTGCAAAAGCGTTTTCGGGTATAAAAAAACCTTTGCCGCGCTTAGTATGCCGCAATCACGCGGCAAACAAGCGGCAAAAGTCTCACCAATCAAGGCCGGGCGGGCCATGCGGCCGTGATGACGCCCAAACCGCCCGCCGACATACCCGCGGGCAGGTTACTCCCCTTTGTCGTGGAGAATTATACCAGAGGTTCTATGCTTTTGTAAATGGGTAAAATGCAAAACGCGCATCATTTGCCCGCACCCCCGCGCGGCATCCCCCGCTTATTTAATAATGGCGGCAAATTCCGTCAAGAACTGTTCAAATACGCCCCGCGCCAAAAAACGCAGGCAATTCGGCATTTTTCGACAAGCAGAGCAGGGCGGCCAAAATATATTTTCATTTTGTGCAAATTGTGTAAGACTTTTAGGATTAAAAATGCTACAATGACACCACCAGCGGGAGATATGGGGGAAGAAAAGCGGACTTTACGGAATTTTGCGCAAAGCCCGCTTTTTTCATGCCGTTGGTTATTCCTTGAATTGATACATATAAAGTCCTGCGTACATCTTGTTCAGCTTCATAAGCTCATCATGCGTGCCGCGTTCCTCTATGCCGTCCTTGGTCAGCACGATTATCTCATCCGCATTCTTTATTGTTGAAAGTCTGTGCGCAACTATTATGCAGGTGCGGCCCCGGGCAAGCTCGGACAGGGATTGCTGAATGAGCATTTCCGTTGCGTTGTCCAGCGCGCTTGTGGCCTCGTCCAGAATGAGTATGCTGGGGTTTTTAAGGAACACGCGCGCTATCGATATGCGCTGCTTCTGCCCGCCGGAAAGCTTAACGCCGCGCTCGCCCACGTTTGTGTCGTAGCCTTCCTCAAGGGTCATAACATAATCGTGTATGTTGGCCTTCTTGGCGGCGTCCATTATCTGCTCGTCCGTGGCGTCAAGGTCGCCGTAGGCTATGTTTTCGCGTATTGTGCCGTTGAACAGAAATACGTCCTGCTGCACTATGCCTATGTTGCGGCGCAGCGCATAGCGGGACATATCGCGTATATCCATGCCGTCTATGGTTATTGCGCCGGAATCTATTTCATAAAAACGGGGTATAAGGTTGCACAGCGTGGTTTTGCCGCCGCCGGAGGGCCCCACCAGCGCAACCGTCCTGCCCTTGTCTATGCGCATTGAAAGATGCGATATTACCTTGGATTCCGCGTCGGCGGAGTCGCTGTTTGTATAGCGGAACGAAACATCGTCAAAAACAATGTTGCCTTCAAGCTTTTCCGGATTCAGCTTGCCGTCGTCCTTTTCTTCGGATTCGTCCATTATTTCAACAAACCGCTGGAAGCCGGTCATGCCCTCCTGAAGCTGCTCAAACAGGCTTACAAGGCGGTTTATGGGCTTCATGAATATTGAAACGTAAAGCAGGAACGCCACAAAGGAGCCGGAATCGATTTTTCCGTAATAGAAGAACAGCCCGCCCGCCGTAAGCACCAGCAGATACAGCATATCGTTAAAGAAGTTCATGCCGCTGCCGAACGTTGCCATCGCGCGGTATGCGCGGCTGCGCGCCTTTTTGAAGTTTTCGTTCGCCACGCCGAATTTGGCGTTCTCATGCTCGTCCGCCGTATAGGAGCGGGAAACGCGCATGCCGGCTATCGCCGTTTCAACGTTTGCGTTCACCTCGCCCACCTGCACTCTGGACGCCTTGAACGCGGCGTTCATCTCCTTGCGCGTTTTTACGGCAAAGAATATCATAACGGGTATTACGGCAAATACTATAAGCGCAAGGTAAATATTTATATTGGCAAGCATTATGAAGGAGCCTATAAGCGTTATGCCCGAAATGAAGGCGTCCTCCGGCCCGTGGTGCGCAAGCTCCGATACCTCGAACAAATCGTTCACAAGGCGGCTCATTATTGCGCCGGTCTTGTTTTCGTCAAAGAAGGAGAAGGGCAGCTTTTGCAGATGCCTGAACATATCGCGGCGCATATCGCCCTGTATCCTTACGCCCACAATGTGTCCCCAATACTGTATTATATAGTTCAGCGCCGCCTTAACAAGATATATTCCCAGCAGCACGCCCGCCCAAACGAGCAGCAGCCGCAGCTCCCTGTTGGGAACGTATACGTTTGTTATGTTTTTTGCTATCATGGGATAGAAAAGATCGCATATCGCCACCAGCAGCGAGCATCCCGTATCCAGCATAAAAAGGCGCTTGTGCGGCTTGTAATACTTAACAAACCGTTTTATCATATTCATTTTGCGTCAGGCTTCCTTTCGTTTTAATTCACACCTATCTTGTTGCATATGCATTGTATCATACGTTTACGCCTTTGCAAAGGGGCGTATTCATATTGCATTTGCGCCGCCGTTTCGCTTATAATAACCCCAAACCCGAAACGGAGGATGTTTGCCATGCCGTCAAACAAGGCCAAAAGCCTTACCGAGCGCACGGGAGAGACGCTTTACGACATGATATTGATACAAAAGCGGTTCAAGCCGGGCGACAAGCTGCCAAACGAGCTTGAGCTTGCCGCAAGCTTGGGCGTAAGCCGCGCAACGCTTAGGGAGGCTGTGCGTTCGCTTATAGCGCAGGGCGTGCTTGTTGTAAAGCGGGGCCGCGGCACGTTTATAGCAAGCGAGCTGCCTGGCATAGGCGATGTTAACATAGATTCAATGGACTTTGTGCGCGTGCGGCTGAGCGACTTATACGAAATTCGCCTTATGTTTGAGCCGCAGAGCGTAAAGCTTGCGTGCGAACGGGCGGACGATGACGAGCTTTTTGCAATAGAGGCACAGGCGAAGGAGATAAACCGGCTGCTGCGAAGCGACGGCGACTGGCCCGAGGCCGACCAGAAATTCCATGAAATGATTGGCGCGGCAAGCCACAACGAATTCATAAGCCGCCTTTTCCCTATAATAAACAGCGCCGTGCATGAGGTTATGCTGATATCCACAAATCAAAAGCTACTCAAGGACATGGTGCGGCGGGACAATGCGCTGATAGTTGAATTCATGCTCAAGCGCGACGGGGACGGCGCAAGCCACGCCATGAGCATACACATAAGGCACATGATAAACGCGCTTAAGCTGAAAGGATAGCATATGCGTTATTTTTCCCCCCCAAAAGCGGCCGGCCGCCGCTTTTTTATTTTGCCGATAAGGAGCAAATGCGGGAGAAAAACAGAAGAAGCGGCTTTTGCCGCTTCCTCTAAATAAGCTTTGCTTTTTATTACGCCTTGGGGCCGGCTTCGATTATATTCTTGGGCATATCGGAATACTTCTCGAAGTTCTTCACGAAGCGGGCGGCCAAATCCTTGGCGGTGGCTTCGTATTCGGCATCGTTGTTCCAAAGCCTGCGCTGGCTGAGGAATTCATCCGGCACGTTGGGGCAGGCGGTGGGAACCATAACGTTGAATATGGGGTCCAGCACGAATTCGCCCTTTTCAAGGTCGCCGTTCAGCGCGGCGGTAACCATGGCGCGGGTGTATTTAAGCTTCATGCGGGAGCCTACGCCGTACTTGCCGCCGGCCCAGCCGGTGTTGACAAGGTATACGTTGGTGTTGTGCTGCTCTATGCGCTCGCCCAGCATATTCGCGTATACGGAAGGATGCAGGGGCAGGAACGGCGCGCCGAAGCAGGTGGAGAACGTGGTCTGCGGCTCTATTATGCCGCGCTCCGTACCGGCAAGCTTGGAGGTATAGCCGGACACGAAGTGGTACATGGCCTGGTCGGCATTGAGCTTGGAGATGGGAGGCAGCACGCCGAAAGCGTCCGCGGTAAGGAATATAACGGTCTTGGGATGGCCCGCAACGCTGGGTATAAGGCAGTTGGGGATATAATCCACGGGATAGCCCACGCGGGTATTCTCGGTAAGGCTGTTGTCCGCATAGTCCAGCTTGCGGGTTTCGGGATCCATTACAACGTTTTCAACCAGCGAGCCGAACTTTATGGCGTTCCAAATCTGGGGCTCGTTTTCCTGGGAAAGGTTGATGCACTTTGCGTAGCAGCCGCCTTCTATATTGAATATGCCGCTTTCGCTCCAGCCGTGCTCATCGTCGCCTATAAGGCTGCGGTTGGGGTCTGCGGAAAGGGTGGTTTTACCGGTTCCGGAAAGGCCGAAGAACAGCGCGCTGTCGCCCTCGGCGCCCACGTTTGCGGAGCAATGCATGGTGAACACGCCCTGCTTGGGCAGAAGATAGTTCATAACTGAGAACACGCTCTTCTTGATTTCGCCCGCGTACTGGCTGCCGGCGATTATGACGGTGCGCTTGTTGAAGTTGACTATTATTGCGGCCTCGCTATGCACGCCGTCCGTTTCGGGGGAGCATTTGAAGCCGGGCGCCGCTATTATGGTGAAGCCGGGAACGAAGTCCTTAAGCTGCTCCTCGGTAGGACGGACAAGCAGCTGATGTATGAACAGGTTCTGGCTTGCAAGCTCGTTAACAACGCGCACGGGCAGATGATACTTTTCGTCCGCACCGGCAAAGCCGTCGAACACGAATATATCACGGCCCTGCAAGTAGGCGGTCATGCGGTTATATATAGCCTCGTACTTTTCTTCGCTTATGGGAACGTTTACCTTGCCCCAATCTATATCGTCGTGAATATTGGGCGCGTCTACAACAAAGCGGTCGTCAGGGGAACGGCCGGTGTATTTGCCGGTGGTCACTACCAGCGCGCCCGTTTCGCTAAGCGTGCCTTCGCCGCGGCGGAGCGCATGCTCAACAAGCTGTGCGGGCGTAAGATTCTTGTACACGGCCTTGGGCGCGATTATGCCCAGCGCCTCAATGTAATCACTCATTTTCAAATAGCTCCTTTCAACGTTGCGCGATTCTATCGCTTAATTGACCTTAACCGAAACAATTATACCCCGAAGCACTACTTATTGCAAGCGCGGCAGCATATGTGTTAGAATAATATCATGAAAAACGTTAAAATACACAAGTATACATTGTTGCTCTGTATACCGATGGCGCTGCTGATGGCCGCCTGCGGCATAATCGCTCCTTATGCGCCCACCGAAACGGTTGAAATACAGCCACCGACCCCCGCGCCCGCTACGCCCGAGCCCACGGTTGAGCCTACCGCAGAGCCTACGCCCGAACCCACGCCCGAGCCAACTCCCGAGCCTACGCCAGAGCCCACGGCATATTGCAGCGAGGATTATCCCCTTGCGGCAAAAAGCCTTAGAACGCGCGAGGGCGGGCGATATGCCGAGGAAAAGAAGCTGAATGACGATCCTTCCCTTTTCAGGGCCGTGGTGGATTTGACCAATCAGGCGGTATTCGTATACACGGCGGACGAAAACGGGGAATACACCGTGCTTGTGCGCGAAATGATATGCTCAAGCGGCATAGAGAAAACCAACCGAAGCCCGCGCGGCACGTTCACAATGGGCGATGATTACAAGCGCTTCGCATTCTTCGTGCATTTCAACTGCTATGCCCAGTATTGGAGCCAGATTCGCGGCAGGATATACTTCCACTCCGTTCCTTATTCGGAGCGGGACGACAGATATCTTATGGAAGAGGAATTTTGGAAGCTTGGCGAGCCTGCGTCGCATGGGTGCATACGCCTTGCGCCCGACGATGCGCAATGGGTATATCTTTACCTTTGCCCCGGAACAACGGTTGTTATAACCGATGAGCCGGAGCGGGACGAGGAGCTGCGCGCGCGCCTTTTGCCCAAGGAAACGCCAACGCCCGATTGCTATATGATACAGGGTAAGGAATAATAAAGAGGAGGAAATAAAAATGAAGGTACTGCTCATCAACGGAAGCCCGCGTCCGCACGGATGCACCTATACCGCGCTGAGGGAAGCGGAAAAGACGCTGAACGAGGCCGGAATCGAAACCGAGATATTTCAAATAGGCGCAAGCGCCATACAGGGCTGCACGGATTGCGGCGCGTGCGCGGGCGGCAAGGCATGCGTATTCGATAAGGAGGGCGAGGCAGTGACATTGGCCCGCAAAAAGGTGAACGAGGCGGACGGCATAATAGTAGGCAGTCCCGTGTACTTTGCAGGCCCCAACGGGAACCTGATTTCGTTTATGAACCGCCTGTTCTACGGCGGCAGCGTAAACTGCATTGGCAAGCCCGCCGCGGCAATAGCCTCCGCCCGCCGCGCAGGAACCACCGCCACGCTTGACGTGCTGAACAAATATTTCATAATACGCGGCATGCCCGTAGTGCCCAGCCAGTATTGGTGCATGGTACACGGCAACACCCCCGATGAGGTGGCGCAGGACAAGGAAGGCTTGCAGACCATGCGCACCCTTGGCCGCAACATGGCGTGGCTTATCAAATGCATAGCCGCGGGCAAGGCCGCCGGCATCACCCCGCCCGAGCGCGAGCCCCGTGTCAGCACGAATTTTATAAGGTGACGGGGAGCGCGTTATAGTTAGTGCTTTGTAACGCGAAGCATTAAATGCGCATAAGCTAAAAGGCGCGGCTTTGCCGCCTGTTCCCCTCCTTTCAACGCAACGCAATATGGTGCTTGGCATCTCCACTTGCTGTGTGATATGCTTTATATGTCATTTCCCATGACTTAGACCCCCTTTGTTTTTTGATGCGGTTGGCGAACCTTCATCATTGTGACATTGGGGGTCTACTGCTTGAAGCTTTCAATTCTCACCGGCATAGCCGGTTGTTGTTTATCGTTTAAGCGCACAACCGCAAAAGGCTCCCGCATGGGAGCCTTAGTTTTTATCCTTTTTATACTTTGCTGCAATTTGCGGCTTTATTCCGCGCTGTCCTCGGCGGTGACGGAATAGTCGATTATGCAGCCGCAGGGGCAGACCTTGGCGCAGTCGCCGCAGCGGGTACACTTTTCGGGGTCTATGCGGGCGTAGCCGTCCTCAACGACTATGGCGCCGTATTTACATTCCTTCACGCAGCGTCCGCAGCCTATGCACGCCTTCATGCAGGCGGCGCGGGCAACGCGGCCTATGTCCTTATTGCGGCAGAGCACAAGGACCTTCGTCTCCGCGGGGATTATCCTTATGGCGCTGCGGGGGCAGGCCTTTTCGCAGTTGCCGCAGGCAACGCAAACATTGGGGTCTATGCTGGCGATGCCGTTGTTCATGCTTATTGCGCCGAAGCTGCAAACGCGCATACAATCGCCCAGGCCTATGCACGCATACGCGCATTCCCTCGGGCCGCCCGCCATGGATGCGGCGGTGGCGCAGCTGGTGTATCCGTCGTATTTATACCTTTCCTTAGCCACGCCGTTGTGACCCTGGCATATTACGCGGGCAACCATCTTTTCGCCTTCTTCAACGGTAATGCCCAGCGCTTCGCTTATGGCTGCCATATTGGCCGCGGGGCAGGCATTCGGCTTCGCTTCGCCGCTGACTATTGCTTCCGCCAGCGCAGCGCAGCCCGCGTAGCCGCAGGCACCGCAGTTGGCGCCGCCCAGAGCTTCGCCCACTTTGGATATCCTCGGGTCCACCTCAACGGCCAGCTTTTTATCCGCAACTTCAAGCAGTATGCCGAATATCAATCCTACAACGCCAAGCACGCCCAGTGCAAGTACTACAGGGATCCAATCCATTTCGTTCCCTCCTTACGCGCCAAGGCCCGCGAAACCCATGAACGCCACGGACATCAGGCCGGCAATTATCAGTGAGCTGGAGAAGCCTTTAAGGCAATCCGGAATTTTGGAAGTTTCAAGCCTTTCCCTAACGCCCGCCATAAGCACAATGGCCAGCAGGAAGCCCAGCGCGCCGAATATGCCGTTGAGCACGGAATAGAGCAGGTTGAATTCCAGCACTTCGCCGCCAATGGTGATGGGGCTGCCTATGTTGAGCAGGCAAACGCCAAGCACGGCGCAGTTAGTGGTGATAAGCGGCAGATATATGCCCAGCGCCTTATAAAGGGAGGGGCTGCTCTTTTTGATGA
>CABSAH010000052.1 GCA_902475645.1 uncultured Christensenellaceae bacterium
TTGCAGCTCTTGCAGTCCATAAGCGGGTCGTTGAAGTTCACAACGTGTCCGCTGGCAACCCAAACCTCGGGGTTCATCAGTATGGCGGAATCAAGACCTACATTATATTCACATTCCTGCACAAACTTGCGCCACCACGCTTTTTTTACGTTGTTTTTCATCTCCACGCCCAACGGGCCGTAATCCCATGCGTTCGCAAGGCCGCCGTATAGCTCGGAGCCGGCGAAAACAAAGCCGCGGTTTTTGCAAAGCGCAACTATTTTGTCCATACTATATCCGCTCATTAGGTATAACCTCCTAAAAAAATAACGATTTTTTCAATATAAATTATGATACCATAGGCACAGCTTTTGTTCAAGTGTTGCTAAAACATATAGGTTGGGGATATAATATAGTGTCTGTATTTATGTATATAAGAAAGGATGCGTATGAGGAAAGATACTGCCGTGCCGCAGGGAGAGATGGAAAGCGCACGTTTGGCGGCGGAAAGAATCAACAGGAATCTGGACGGACGAAAGCCTACCTATTATATAGAAACGTATGGCTGCCAGATGAACGAGCATGATTCGGAAAAAATAGCCGGCATACTTGAAAGCTGCGGCTATGTCAGGGCTGCCGATAAGCTTTCCGCAAACATTATATTTTTCAATACTTGCTGCGTAAGGGACCATGCCGAAAAGAAGGTTTTCGGGAACATTGGCGCGCTAAAAAAGGTTAAGGACGATAACCCTTCGCTCATATTGGGCGTATGCGGATGCATGATGCAGCAAAAAGAGGTTGCTGACAAGCTGTTCAAGCGTTTTCCGTACCTTGATATAGTATTCGGCACAAATGAATTGCATATGCTGCCCAACCTGCTTGAAAAGGTGCTTAACGGCGAACGCATAGAGCTTGTGCGCCAAATGGACGGGGAAATAGCCGAGGGTCTGCCCGTAAGACGGATAGATAGCGTGTCCCAATTCGTTACCATAATGTACGGCTGCAACAATTTCTGTTCGTATTGCATAGTGCCATACGTTCGCGGGCGCGAAAGGTCAAGAAGCGTTGAAAGCATAGTGAATGAAATAAAGGGGCTTGCCGCAAACGGGGTAAAGGAAATAACGCTGCTTGGGCAGAATGTGAATTCCTATTACAGCGAAGCCGATAATGCCGACTTTCCAGCGCTGCTTAGGGCTGTGTGCAGGGTTGAAGGTATAGAGCGCGTGCGCTTTATGACGTCGCACCCTAAAGACTTATCTGATGGATTGATAGCGGCAATGGCGGAAGAAGAAAAGGTTTGTCCGCATATTCATCTTCCGGTGCAGTCGGGAAGCGACAGGATACTTAAGCTTATGAACCGGCACTATGACCGCGAACGGTATTTCAGCGTGGTGGATAAACTCAAGGCTGCCGTGCCTGGCGTTGAGCTGACAACGGACATAATAGTCGGCTTCCCGGGCGAAACGGAGGAGGACTTTGCCGCTACGCTCGACATGGTTGAGAAGATGGGATACAGCGCGGCATATACGTTCAAGTATTCTCCGCGTAAAGGCACAAAGGCCGCCGAAATGGATGAGCAGATAAGCGAGGATGTGAAGAAGGAGCGGCTTAAGCGGCTGAACAGCGCCGTTGAAAAGGGGCTTAAAGAGGGCAGCAAAAAGTATATAGGGCAGGAGGGCGAGGTGCTTGTTGAAGGCTGCGATCACCGCGGCGAAACCATGGCATACGGAAAGCTGCCTTGCTTCAAAATGGTATACTTCAAGGGTGACGAGAGCATGATAGGCTCCCTGCGCCGCGTTAGGATAACAGGCATAACGAAAAACTCCCTTGTCGGGGAACTGATATAACAGAAAGGAAACAACAATGATACTTGAAAAGGCAAGAGAACTTGGCATTGCGCTGAGCGAATCCGACGAGTTTGCAAACATGACCCGCACGCGGGAGGCTATGGAGGCCGATACCGGGCTGATGGCAGAGCTTAACGAATACAATGCGCTGCAGGAATCAATAGCACGCCTGCTTACACAGGATGGCGACAATCATGCCGAAATACAGCAAATGTCCCGCGATATGGAGCGGCTGCACGATGAGCTGATAGAAAACGAAACATTCCGCGCAATGCTTGAAGCCCAGGCGGAGTTTCAGCAGCTTATGAAGCGCGTAAACGCTGTAATAGGCATGTGCATAGGCGCAGAAGGCAAAGACGAAGAAGAGGATAACGACGAGGAAAACGAAGGCGGCTGCAGCGGGTGCTGTTCGCAATGCTCGGGCTGCCACTAAAACAGGCTAAAAGATAAAAACGAGGTATAACGCTATGCCGGCAGGCCTTACGCCCATGATGAGCCAATACCTTTCGCTGAAGGAGAAATACAGCGACTGTTTGCTGTTCTTCAGGCTGGGTGATTTTTATGAAATGTTCTTTGAGGACGCAATAACCGCATCCAAGGTGCTTGATATAGCGCTTACGGGGCGTGATTGCGGCCTTGAAACGCGCGCGCCAATGTGCGGCGTGCCGTTCCATGCGGTGGATTCATATATAGCAAAGCTTATCGAAAACGGGTATAAGGTTGCGCTGAGCGAACAGCTTACCGACCCCGCGCTTTCAAAGGGGCTTGTTGAAAGGGATGTTGTAAGGGTATATACAGCAGGCACGGTAATTGAAGAAAACATGCTGGACGAGCGCGCGAATAACTATATAATCGCCATGTATGTTTCTTCCGATGAAGTGGGGATTGCCTGCTGCGATGTTTCAACGGGCAGCTTTACAGTGAGCGAAATTTCGATAGCGGATAAAACGGACGACCTTGTTAACGAGCTTGCAAGGATATCCCCGCGGGAGGCCATAGCCAACGAAGCGTATTTCCTTAGGGAAGATATAGTAAAGGCGTTGCAGCTTAACTGCCATGCAGCATGCGCGGATCCGCGAAGCTTTGAACCCACACGCGCTGAAGCAAAGGTGCTTATGCATTTTCGTTCGGCATCGCTGCAAACGCTCGGCTGCGCTTCATTGAAAAACGCCGTGTGTGCGGCGGGCGCGCTTATAAGCTACCTTGAACAGACGCAGAAGAACAGCCTTGAGCATATAAAAAAGCTTACCGTGCTGCAAAGGAGCCTGTATCTTGGGCTTGATGCGACCACAAGGCGAAATCTTGAGCTTACAAAGCCGCTGCATACGGACGGCGGAAAGAAAAGCACGCTTTTATATCATTTGGATAAAACGTCCACGTCAATGGGCGCAAGGTTCCTGCGCGCGGCGATAGAGCAGCCGCTGCAAAGCATAGACGCAATAAACGAACGGCTCAACGCCGTGGATGAGCTTGTGCATAAGCGGGCGGAGAGGGAAGAGCTTTCGGAGCTTCTTGACAATATATACGATATTGAGCGGCTTTGCAGCCGCATAGCTTACGGCAGCGTAAACGGGCGCGACTGCGTATCGCTGCGCGTATCGCTTGAAAAGCTTCCTGCCGTAATAGAAAAAGCGCGCGCCCTTGAATCCGGCGCATTTTGCCGCATAGCCAAGAATCTTGACGCTATGGAGGATATATGCGCCCTTTTGAGTGAGGCGATAGTTGACGATCCCCCGATAGGCGTAAAGGACGGCGGCGTTATACGCGCGGGCTATAATAGCGAAGTTGACGAGCTGCGCGAAGCCGCAACAAACGGCAAGGGCATGATGGCGGCGGTTGAAGCGCGCGAACGCACGGCTACCGGCATAAAAAACCTTAGAGTGGGCTACAACAGGGTGTTCGGCTACTATATAGAGGTCACCAAGTCGTATCAGAATATGGTGCCGTATGGCTACATAAGAAAGCAAACGCTTGCCAATTCCGAACGCTATGTTACGGAGGAGCTGAAGGAGCTTGAAGAGAAGATAACGGGCGCCGAAGCCAACCTTATAAGCCTTGAATATAAGCTTTTTACGGAAATACGGGAAACGCTTTTAAGCTGCATTGACCGTCTGCAAAGCGATTCTGCGCTGATAGCGGAGCTGGACTTTTATTGCTCGCTTGCGCACGTTGCGTTTGAAAACAATTATTGCAAGCCCAAAATGCAGCTAAACGGCGCTATAAGCATAGTTGAAGGCCGACATCCGGTTGTGGAAAGCGGCATGAAGGGCGCATTTGTGCCAAATAATGTGCAGCTTGACCAAAAGGATAACCGCCTGCTTATAATCACAGGTCCAAATATGGCGGGCAAAAGCACATATCTGAGGCAGGTAGCCATAATAACGCTTATGGCGCACATAGGCTCGTTCGTTCCCGCCAAAAAAGCCGCAATAAGCGTTGTTGACAGGATATTCACCCGCATAGGGGCGTCGGATAATCTTTCGGGCGGGCAGAGTACATTTATGGTTGAAATGAGCGAGGTTGCGGGGATACTGAACAACGCCACAAGCCGCAGCCTGCTTATATTGGACGAAATAGGCCGCGGCACAAGCACCTTTGACGGGCTTAGCATAGCGTGGGCCGTGCTTGAATACATTGCCGACCCCGCGCGCTGCGGTGCAAAGGCATTGTTCGCCACGCATTACCATGAGCTTACGGAGCTTGAAGGCAAGCTGCCAGGTATAAAGAACTACCGCATAACGGTTAAGGAAGTGGGGGACGACATAATATTTTTGCGGCGCATTGTGCGCGGCGGGGCGGACAGAAGCTTCGGCGTGCAGGTGGCAAGGCTTGCAGGGCTTCCGAACGACGTTATAAGCAGGGCTAAGGAGCTGCTCAGGCAGCTTGAAGCGGCGGATATAAACCACGATATTGAACCTGTGCTGAGCGGCGGAGAGGAGCAGCAGATGTCGCTTTTCGGCTCGTGCGCGGCGGATGATATAATTGAATCGCTTAGCGATATGCAGCTTGATACAATGACGCCCATGGATGCTATGAACGCATTATATGATTTACAGATGAGAGCAAAGCTCAGAAAGGGTAAAAAATGAGCCGTATTCATGTGTTGGACAGCTATACGGCAAACCGGATAGCTGCCGGTGAGGTCGTTGAAAGGCCGGCTTCGGTAGTAAAGGAACTGCTTGAAAACGCGATAGACGCGGGGGCTACCGCCGTAACGATAGAAACAACGGGCGGCGGGCTTGAATCCATCCGCGTTAGCGATAACGGCGCGGGCATAAACGCCAACGACGTTGCCACGGCCTTTTTACCCCATGCAACAAGCAAAATAGCCACGACAGACGATTTGTTTTCAATAAACACGCTGGGCTTTCGCGGCGAAGCCTTGCCGAGCATTGCGGCGGTATCCAAGGTTACAATGCGCACAAAGCAAAAGGATGCGCCAAACGGCGTATTGCTGCGCATAAACGGCGGCGACATAATAGAAAACCACGAAGCCGGAGTGCCGGACGGAACGACGATTGAATGTGAGGATTTGTTCTATAACGTGCCCGCGCGGCTGAAATTTATAAAGAGCGCGCGTGCGGAATCGGCGCATATAAGCGACTATGTTTCCAGAATGATAATGGCAAGGCCAGATATAAGAATAAAGCTTATTCAATCCGGAAGGACGGTATTCCATAGCGAAGGCGACGGCGAAGTGGACAGCGCTATAGCCTGCGTATACGGCAGCGATATTCTGAATAACCTTAGGGAAATATACTATGATGACGGGTATTTCAACATAGTCGGGTTCATAGGCACGGAGCAGATTGGCCGAGCATCACGCACGGCGCAGTCGTTCTATGTAAACTGCCGCTATATACGTTCGCAAAAGCTATCGTATGCATTGCAGCGCGCATATGATACGCGGCTTATGCAGGGCAGATTTCCGTTTGCTGTGATGCACATAGGAATATCGCCCGAAGAAATAGACGTGAATGTGCATCCGAACAAGCTGGAGGTACGCTTCAGGCATGAGGACAGGATAATGGGCGCGTTCGTTACCCAATGCCGCAAGGCGCTGGAACGGACGGCAGAGGACATGATGCTTGACCTAAGCGCCCCGGAGATAAAGAAGATAGTCTACGTCCAAAACGAAATGCCGGGTGCTTCCGTAAAAGACGACGCCATGAAGCGGATAGCCGATATGGCGTTCAGCCAACGCAGCGAAAGCCGCATAGAGCTTAGCGCGCTGCCTGCCGAAGCATTTATTGCCAAGCGTGAAGCCGCGCCCGCATATGCCGTGCATGACAGCGAATCTTCAGAAACAGCCCATGACGATAACGCTGATAAGGGTATATCCGCCGTGCCTATTTTACGACATGAAACGGTGAGTGCGGAAGAAGCTGCATTTATAAAGGCGGATGAAGAAGCAGCTAAGCCCGTTGAAACAGGTATGCCGCAGGCGAAGCGGGAAATGCCCAATATAACGCCCGTGCAGCAAAGGGTGGATTTTACCCAATACGAAATAATAGGCCAGCTTTTCAGCTGTTATTGGATAGTGCAGCACGATGATGAGGTAATATTTATCGATCAGCATGCCATGCATGAGCGCAGGCTGTATGAAAGAATAAAGGAAAAGGATATTCCTGCCGATTCGCAGCAGCTTTTAGTCCCCGAAATAGTCAGGCTGACGCCCGTTGAATTTGCTCTTCTTATGGATAATATAGACAGGTTCAGCGAAATAGGCTTTGATATAGAGGAATTCGGCGCAATGAGCGTGAGCGTGCGCGCAGTACCCGTGATTATGGACAAAGCGGACATAAGGCGGTTCCTTGCCGAAGCAATAGCCATGTTCGACGCAAAGAATAAGCTGACTACAGTTGACATGAAGCGAAACGCGCTGATAACGCGCGCGTGCAAAGCCGCAATAAAGGCGGGGGAGAGGATAAGCGAAACGGAGATAAGGGCGCTGCTTGAACAGTGCGGCAATGAAGGCGTTCCGCTAACATGCCCGCACGGCCGCCCCATAATGGCACGCATGACAAAAACGGAATTTGAAAAGCTGTTCAAAAGGATAGTATGACGAAGCATAAACTGTTTATTATCACGGGACCCACCGCCGGCGGGAAAACAGCAGCATCCGTTTCAGCCGCACGGCTGATGAACGCGGAGATAATATCCGCAGACGCCATACAGCTATATAAGCAGCTCGATATAGGCTCGGCAAAGCCTACGGTGGAGGAGCGGCGCGGTATAGCTCATCATATGATGGACTGCATAGAGCCGGACGAGCCGCGCTTCACCGTATCAAGGTTCCGCGATGGGGCGATAGCTGCGGCGAATGAAATAATAGCAAAGGGTAAAAGGCCGCTTGTTGTCGGCGGTACGGGGCTGTATATAAACGCGCTGACGTATCCGCTCACATTTTCGCAGATTGCGCCCGATAGCGAATTGCGGGCGGAGCTTATGGCAAAAGAGCAGGCAGATAAAGGTTCGTTATATGAAATGCTTGCCGAAGCCGATGCAAAAACAGCTGAGCGGCTGCACCCAAACGATATTAAGCGCATTGTAAGGGCGCTTGAAATATGCATAAAAAGCGGCAAAAAGGCATCAGAACAGGGCGAGGGCTTCACGCACCGCGATGATGATGCGCTTGAATTTGCGCCTGTCATGGCGGGGATAACCATGCCGCGGGATATGCTGTATGCAAGGATAGAGAAGCGCGTGGACGATATGTTCACAGCAGGGCTTATAGATGAGGTGCGGGCTTTGCTTGAACGCGGCTGCATGCGGGAGCTTCCGTCAATGCAGGGACTTGGCTATAAGGAAACGGCGGCATATATAATGGGCGAATGTACGCTTGATGAAGCCAAGGAAACAATAAAGCGCGAAACACGGCGCTTTGCCAAGCGGCAGCTAACGTGGTTCCGCAGGGAGGAACGCATACGCTGGTTTGATGCTGCGCTCTATTGCGGCGCGGACGAGCTGGGTAAAGCCATAGCGGAATATTTTCTTAATCGGGAGGGGCAAAATGGCTGATAATCGCTGCAATTTGCAGGATGAATTCCTTAATCAAATACGCAAGGAAAAGCTCCCCGTAAGCATACACGTTATAAACGGCTACCAATTTAACCATATAAGGGTTGTCAGCTTTGATAATTACGTTATACTGGCGGAGGATGACGGGGGAGTGCAGCGGCTTATTTATAAGCACGCCGTATCGACCATTACCGTAGAACAGCAAGCGAACAAAAAGGAGCAGGAACAAACAAAATGATAAACGATGGTATTGACGCAATAATGCATGAGTTGGGCATATCGAGGCAGGCATATGATTTCGTCCGTTCGGCTGAAAGTAGTATAAAGCAGGTTTTTGAACGGATAGATGCTAATGCCGAGGTGAATTTTGCCCGCGTATTGGCAGGCTTCAGGGAAGAAAATGTAGGGCTTAGGCATTTTGCCCCTACTACCGGCTATGGCTACGACGATGCGGGCAGGGATACGTTAGATAGGCTTTTTGCGCATGCCTTATTTGCGGAGGACGCATTGGTAAGGCCGCAGCTAACATCAGGGACGCATGCGCTGTATCTTGCTCTGTCCGGCTTATGCCAAATGGGTGACAGTGTTGTTGCAGCATCGGGCAAGCCGTATGACACGCTTGAAAACGCGATTGGCCTGAGCGGAGATTATCCGCATTCGCTAAAAAAGCAGGGTGTTTCGTTTGATTATGTTGAGCTTAACGGGGACGGAAGCATAAATATAGAGGGCGTGCTTGATATGGTGGCGAAAAAGAACGCCGCCGTGCTGTACGTTCAGCGTTCGCGCGGCTATGCATGGCGCGATTCACTATTGGTGAATGAGCATATGGCCCCGCTGTTTAAGGCGGTTAAGGATAAATTCCCAAGCATAGCCATATTCGTGGATAACTGCTACGGTGAATTTACGGATATTGCGGAGCCGCTTTGCGTGGGGGCGGACATAATAGCAGGTTCACTCATAAAAAATCCGGGCGGCGGAATAGCGCCTACGGGCGGATATGTGGCGGGCAAAGCCGAGTATATACAAAGGATAGAAAATCTGCTGACGGTGCCTGGCATGGGGCGGGAGGTAGGCTCCTATGCGGCGAGTTACCGCCCGTTCTATCAGGGGCTGTACATGGCGCCGCATACCACCGCGCAGGCATTGAAGGGCGCGGCGCTGTTTGCTCGTGTATTTGAAATGCTCGGCATGGAAACCATGCCCGCGTCCGATGCAAAGCGTTCGGACATAGTTCAGGCTGTGCGTTTTGAAAATGCGGAAGGGCTTATATCATTCTGCCGCAGTATACAGAGCGCGTCCCCTGTCGATTCGGCTGCCGTGCCGGAGCCGTGGGATATGCCGGGCTATACATCGCAGGTGATAATGGCAGCGGGGGCATTCGTGCAGGGTTCATCCATAGAGCTAAGCGCGGACGCACCCATAAGAAAGCCCTATACGGCATATGTGCAGGGCGGATTAACGTATGAGCATTGCTCGCTTGCGGCCATGCTTGTGCTGACGGACCTTATAAAGGCGGGTATAGCAAGGCTTTAATATTCGCGGTAAAGCCCTATTAGCTTGCCTACTATTTCAACATCGCTTGCATTTACCATAATGGGCTGCATACTGCTGTTTTCCGGCTGCAGCCTTATTTTATCGTTCTTTTCATAAAACACGCGCTTTAGCGTTGCCGTTTCGCCGCATACGCGAACAACGCCTATTTCACCATGCTCAACGGCTATGCCGCGGTGAACTATTATTGCGTCGCCATC
Organism: uncultured Christensenellaceae bacterium; assembly: GCA_902475645.1. Taxonomy (GTDB): domain Bacteria; phylum Bacillota; class Clostridia; order Christensenellales; family CAG-138; genus Phil1. Next base: position 9,599 of record CABSAH010000052.1, read on the forward strand.
GTTTATTCCAACCTCTATCATGCTTTCCCCCCGAACCTTAAGCATGAATACCTCTGTTTCGTCCGCGCCTTTAAGCAGGTGTTTTGGCATGGAGTAATACTCCTGAACGTTTTCAACGGCAAGTATAGGCATGCCTGCGGCTACGCTGCCGATAAGCGGCACGGATTGCATATGCGCATTCTGCGGGCGGTTAATTGCCCCCTCGGGAAGCGTTATGCTGCGCTGCTTTGACGGGTTGCAGATTATAAGCCCCTTTTCAGCCAAATTGGTTATATGCATATGCACGGTGGAGGTAGATTTAAGCCCAAGCGCCGCGCCTATTTCGCGCACGGTAGG
>CABSAH010000053.1 GCA_902475645.1 uncultured Christensenellaceae bacterium
AAGCTACGCCGTTTCCCGAAAACAATCTTATGCTGTTTTATGAGTGCCGCCCTAACGGCAGCCTTTTTTGCTGCTTATATTCCGCTCATCTGCTGCATTTCGCGCTTGAGCGTTTTCAGTATATGCTTTTCAAGGCGGGAAATGTAGCTTTGGGATATGCCCATCATGTCCGCAACCTGCTTCTGCGTCAGCTCCTCCCGCCCGCCAAGGCCGAAGCGAAGCTCCATTATGCGCTTTTCGCGCGGGTTCAGCCTGCTCATGGCAATGTTAAGCAGCTCCTTATCCACCTCGTCCTCTATGCCCCGGCAAACAAGGTCGTTATCCGTGCCGAGTATATCGGAAAGCAGCAGCTCGTTCCCATCCCAGTCTATATTCAGCGGCTCATCCAGCGAAACCTCCATTTTCAGCTTGCTGCTGCGCCTTAAATGCATCAAAATCTCGTTTTCTATGCAGCGCGACGCATACGTTGCAAGCTTTATCTTCTTTCCCGCGTCAAATGTATTAACGGCCTTTATAAGCCCTATCGCGCCTATTGAAATAAGGTCCTCTATGTTCACGCCCGTGTTTTCAAACTTGCGCGCAATGTATACAACCAGCCTTAAATTGCGCTCTATCAGCACGCGGCGCACGCTTTCGTCCCCCGCCGCAAGCGCGCCTATGCATTCCGTTTCCTCCTGCTTGCTCAGCGGCGGCGGCAGCGCCTCGCCCGAATTGACATAATGAATCGGCATACCCATGCGGAGCGATAGGTATATTCGCCCTATCGCGCCGCGCAAAAGCTCACTTGCTCTGTTTATTATGTTCATAGGCTCTCCTTTGCTATATGATATGGCACAATGGCCTCCGCCCCGCTTATGGGCTTGGCGCTTATTGCAAGCAATGCGTCCGTATCTGCGCCGTCTATGCTCATTTTATCCGGCTTTAGCGCGTATATTATCCCCTGCCCGTTTACGGTGGACATAGGCACGGGTATGCGCGCACGCCCCAGCAGGGCGGGAATATACGCTATCACCACCGCCGCGCCCGTTATAGGCTCCGTTAAAAAGCAGCCCGAATCCCTAATGGCGCTCAGCTCATATTGCGTGCCGCCCACGCTTACGCTAAGCCGCGCCGCGCCTGCGGAAAGCGCCCGCCGTAGGCGGTAACGCCGCACCGCCCCCGGCAGGAATACCGCAACGGTCACGCTTACGAGCAGCATACGCATATACCTTGGCAAAAGCACCGCGCCGCCATATTCACCGCCGCCGAGCGCATATGCCGCGCCGCCCATTATCCATGCGCTTAAAAGCACCGCCGCCGCGTTTTCCGCATATTGGCGAAGGCTCTGCGGCCTTATGAACAGCGCAAGCGCCAGCCCAAGCGCCGTTTTTGCGCCAAAGCCCCACAGCGCGGGCAAATACAGCGCGCCTATCGCATACGCGCAGCCTATTGCCGCAAACGCCGCCGTGCGCGGTATTCCGCACCGCCTGCCCACAAGCGCCGCGGCCATGCGCAGCAAAAGCATATCCATCAAAAGATTGTCCAGCGCATACAGCTCTATATACATGCACATCACCCGCGTATACATTACCATATGCATTGCTTCACAAATGTAGAACAACCGCCGAAACATTGCGGCAATGCTGTCGATTCGCTTTTTGGCGCAGCAAAAACGGCGGCCATACAGACCGCCGCGCAATGGTTTCCGTTTGCAGCTTTAGTGCGTTGTTATGTAATCAATTATATCCCGCGCGGCATATTTATTTATCTCCTGCCGCTGGCACATATGCATATGCTCGCGCTCCTCCCCGCTTGAAAGCAGTTTCACCGCCGCTTGAGCATTTTCCTCCGCATTGCGCCCGCTTAGCGAAAGCCCATGCTTTACGAAGAAGCGCACGTTCTCCTCCTCCCAGCCGGGCAGGGGGGACATATGCACAAGCGCAATTTCCTTAACGGCCGCCTCGGTTGAGCTTAATCCGCCGGGCTTGCTTATAAGCACGTCCGCCGCATCCATATATTCGGATACGCGCTTGGTGTACCCCAGCGCAAACAATTTGCACCTGTCGCCGTACTTTTTTTCAAGCTCGCCGCGCAATTCGTCATTCGTGCCGCAAAGGGCAACTATCGCCGTATACTTGGGCATCATGGGCAGCAGCCGCTCCGTAAGCTCCTTAACGTTGCCAAAGCCCATGCTTCCGGTCATCATCATAAGTATCGGCACATCCTGCGGCAAGCCCAAATGCTCGCGCGCGGCGCGCTTATCGGTTTTTGTTATCTTGTTCTCCGATACGGGTATGCCGCTTGGTATATACACCCTGTTCGGCGCATTTTTCTCGTAATCCGCAACAATGTCCCTGTGCGGCACAAAGTACGCGTCAAGGCAGGTGTCGCTCACAAACGTTGTGTAGCAGTAATCCGTAGCCACAAAATAGCCCTTGAACGGCATACCCCAGTTCCTAAGGTAGCTCATGGCCTCCGCCGCAAAAATATGCGTGGCGACAATTGTATCCACGCCGTTTATGCTGCAAAATTTGGCTATCCTGTCCGCAAAGCCCGCGCTTTCATAGTATATTGCGGAGGGATACGGCTTATCCGCCATGCGCGCGGCAATGCGCTCCCCCGTTTTGAATATGCGCGGGTTATACAGCGCGCTGTTTACATGTATTTTCTTTATGCGTTCCGAACGGCGCGGGGAATCAAACATAAGCGTATCGGCAATTATTGCGCTTATACCGCGCGCCTCCGCCTGCTCCATCAGCGCCTTTGCCGCGCTGTTATGCCCTTCGCCGTTGTTGCTGGAAAGTATCAGCAGCTTCACTTGTTCTCTCCTCCCTGCCTTGCGCGCATCCTCTTATAAAGCCGCACAAGCCGCGGCCTGTTATAGCGCTGTATCATTATAAAAGGAATGTTGGATAAGCCGTAAAGCACTGTTGCAACGATGCTCATCCACCCCGTCATGGTTATAAGCAGCACAGGACTTATAACAAGCAGCGCCCAGTGCACAGCCTCCGCAACGCAGGTTTCCCGCGCAAGCAGCTCAAAATGCGCGGCGGAAGCATCCCTGCCCACGCTTTTGCGCACTGTTTTATTTTGGGCAAATGCAAATTTGCTCTTATCCGGCAAAGCGTCCTTCCATTTGGCAATGCTCAGCCTTTCGTATGCCTTGCCTTCCTTTTCCCATGCATACGGCGCATACGGGAATTTTTCCGGGTCGAACCTTGCGCGCGGCAGCCTTTCGCCCAAAATATGCGCCAATATTCCTATTATCCCTACCGTTAGTACAAACGAAATCAGATTAAGCAAAACTTCCTTCATCGTATATCACCGCTCCTTATACATTGGATTATACATTCATACCCCTTGCCAAACCAGTCTTTATGGATTGATAAAGCGTGAAATAATTGTGAAGGTATATAAAAGGAGCCATATGCGGCTCCTTTGCTTAACTAAATTATTATTCCCCGCGGTTCCTTAAGAAGCTGGGAAGATCAAGATTGTTCTTCTCCTTGGGATTATATTCGGCCTTGTTCAAATCCTTGCGGGTAACGTGCGGCTTTACCTCCTCGCCATCGGGCAGGGGAGCGGGGGAATGCTCCTGCTTCCTTGTGCGGCGCTCGTACCATACCTCCGGCTCCTTCTGTTCGCCGCGCTGCGCCTTCATGGAGCCTATCGTCTGGCGGACGGAGTTTTCGGGCTTTTTCTCGGCGGGCTGCTCAGCGCCTTCAAAGCCGGTGGCAATAACGGTTATGCGTATAGCGTCGCCCAAATCGTCGTCTATGCCCGCGCCGAATATTATGTTCGCGCCGGGGTCGGCAAAGTTGCGTATGAATTCGGAAGCCTCGTTGACCTCCTTCAGGCCCATCTGCGGACCGCCGGTGATATTGATTATCAAGCCGCGCGCGCCGTTTATGCTGGTTTCAAGCAGGCTGCTTTCAACGGCCTGCTTCGCGGCCTCTATGCCGCGGTTTTCGCCGGAGGCCATGCCTATGCCCATGTGCGCCATGCCGCGCTCGCGCATTATTGTGCGTATGTCGGCAAAGTCAAGGTTAACTATGCCGGGCTGGGAAATAAGGTCGCTTATGCCCTGAATACCCTGGCGCAGCACATCGTCCGCAATGCAGAATGCCTCGGTAAACGTAACGTTGTTCACCGTGTCCAGCAGCCTGTCGTTGGGGATTATTATAAGCGTATCAACGTTTTCCTTCAGGTTGGTTATGCCGTTTACGGCGTTGTTCATCCTAACCTTGCCTTCAAAGCCAAACGGCTTTGTAACAACGCCTATTGTCAATATGCCCTGCTCCTTTGCGCATGAGGCAACTATCGGCGCCGCGCCCGTGCCGGTGCCGCCGCCCATGCCCGCGGTTATGAACACAAGGTCGCTGTCCTTAATGGCCTCGCTTATGGCCTCGCGGCTTTCCTCCGCCGCCTTGCGGCCCATTTCGGGGTCTGCGCCCGCGCCGAGGCCCTTCGTGGCCTTTTCGCCGATTTGAACCTTCTGTCCCGCGCGGGAATGGTAGAGCGCCTGCTTATCGGTATTTACCGATATGAATTCCACTCCCTTCAGGCCGTATTCTATCATGCGGTTCACGGCGTTGTTGCCCGCGCCGCCTACGCCAACCACCTTCAGTTGTGCAGGCTGGCTGCTTTCAAAATCCAGTCCAAACGGCATATGTCATATCCTCCTCATCATTTGAATAAATCTATCAACCTTTTTAATGCGTTTTTACCCGGCCTTGCCCCCTCAAGCCTGCCGGCATTGTTATCATCGGATGCATGCATAACAAAATCCATTACCGAAAACGCGCTTGCGTAGTTCGGCGACGATAGTCTTGGCATCCACGGCATCCTCACCTGAACGCTTGTGCCAAGCTCCTTTTCCATAAATTCGCAGCACCCGCGCATCAGCGTTAACCCGCCGCCGCTCATATAAACCGGCAGCTTTGGCGTTATTTCAACCCCCATTTCGCCCAGTGCTTCCTTTATAAGGCGGCACAGCTCCCGCGTGCGTTCTTCAACTATGAACTGTATCGCGTCATGCTCAACATATATTACTCCCCCGCCCGGAACCCGTATGGTGTCTATATTGTCCTGATAATCAAGGGAATAGACATATCTTCGCTTAACGGTTTCCGCAGCGGCCTCCTTTATGCCTATGCCGTAGCTAAGGTCGGACGTAAAGTGCGCCCCGCCCACGGCAATGGTGCGCATATCCGTAAGCGCCGCGTTTTTAACAAGCGAAACATCCGTATGCGTTGCGCCCGAATCGATAAGCACCGCGCATTCGCCGCGCTCGTTTTCGGGAATTACGAACACGCCTTCGCTAAGCGGAACGGCAATGTACATATCCGCATCAAGCCCAACGCGCAAGAGCGCATCGCTCACAAGCTGCTTAAAGCGGTTGTCCACATAAAGATGCGATACATTTGCGCCCAAGCCTTCCGCCATAACGCCTATCGGCATATCCGAACGCACGGCGCCCTGAACGGTGAGCTCCACGGGGGTGGAATGGATAAGCGAATATCCGTCCGGTGCGGCAAAATCAAGCGAGGCGTTTATAACGCCGTCTATATCGCGGTGCGTTATTCTGCGCTGCTTGCCCTTAAAGCTTATTTCGCCATGCTGAAGCATCAGCCTTGTAAACGGGGCGGGTACGCCGACGGATATATCGCGCACCCTGTGCCGCGCCTCCGCTTCCGCAACGCCAAGCGCGTCTATTATAGCGTCAGCAAGCTGCTGCTCATCCTCAAACGCGCCGTGCTTATAGCCCGGGTATTCCTTTATGCCCGCGCCCTGCACAAGTATGTTGCCGCGCCCGTCCGTGCCGCATATAAGGCAGATGACTTTTGAACTGCCGATATCGAGTATTGCCGTGTTCTGACCCATCCTGCCTCCTTTGCCGCAATTATACCGCGCATTTTGTATAGCTGTTAACAGCATACCACAATCGCCGCTGCTTTAGCAATATCATTTGCGCCCAATTGTATAAAAGTTACGTTTAGGCAACATATTTTCCATGCCCTGCCATCAACCCGAAAATGCGTCCGTAGGCCCCGGCGTGCGCACGGGCGTTTCGTCCGGCACAACGGTTGCATCGGGATTCGGCGTTGCGTTCGGGTCCATAGTTGCGTTCGAGTCCATAGTGTATTCGGGCGCCGCGGTAAATATCGGCTCCGGCGTTCTTTCCGGCGAATATACGGGGTCGCCCTGCGCCGAAAGGTCAAGCGTGCCGTCCGTATCCTTCCCCATAGCCCTAAGCATTGGCAAAACCGTCTTAAAATTGCTCAGCTTCTCCTCCGCCCTGTCCGGCTGGCCTATGTGTATCCTCACTCCCGACGCCGTTTCCATATTTATGCTCAGGGGATTGCCAAGGTCTATTCGGGTTATTTCATTTTCAAGCCCCGATGAATATACCGCCTCAAGCAGGCTTATCATCGTGCGGGAGTTGAAGTCCGATTCCTCACCCAGCCTTTGGTTAACATGGTAGCCGCTGCTGCCCATGCCCGATATGCGTATCAGCCCCGAATAATCCGCGCGCGCGCCTATATACAGCACATATCCGTCCTTATCTATTACCGCCTGAACGTTCATGCCAACAAGCACCGCCGCTTCCTCGCGTTCGATTATGTTTACCACCAGCTTGTCCGGATATACGCGGGTAACTACGGCGGAGGCTATGTATGCGTTCTGCTCCATTCTCTGCTCCGCCTCGTCTATGCGTTCAAGCCATATGTGCCTGCCCACGCTCAGCCCCGATGCGCGTATAAGCTCGTCCGCATCGTAATGCGTGCAGCCGTATAGCTCTATGCTGTCCACAATAAGCAAAAAATATGTCAGCACGGCTGCGGTTATAAGCATTATCCCGACCGTTATAAGGCCAACAAGCCTTATTAGCTTCCTTCTTCTTTGCCGCGCGCGTTTTTCCTTTTCGGTCGGTTTTTTTCTGCGCCTTGTCTTAGCGCGCCCGGCTTCGCCCGCGGTGCGCTTTTTTTCCTTATCAGGCTCCGCTTCGCCGTCCTCATCGGGCGCAAAAAACGGTTCGTCCGCAAACGGGTCGTCCTCCGCTTTCCGCTCCGCGTCCGCTTCTTCGCCGCTTTGCGGCTGCTCCCCTTCCGCTTCCTCCGCGTATATGCTGTCTGCGCCCGCTTCCCCGTCCGCGCTGGCGTCCGCTGCGGCTTCGCCGTCCGTCAGCCGTTCGTCGCGGTATTCTTCCGCTTCAGGCTCCTCCGCCCGTTTGAAGGGTCTAAGATTAAGCGTATGGCCTTCATCGCCTGCCCTATCGCGCCATGGCTCTTTTCCTTCGCCCTTCACGGCATCAGCTTTCCTTTCGTATTATTTGCGCGCCCAATGCATTGAGCGTTTCGTGCAGCTTATCGTATCCGCGGTCTATCAGCTCCGCGTGGTCTATTATGGTTTCGCCCTCCGCCGCAAGCCCCGCAAGCAGCATTGCCGCGCCCCCGCGCAGGTCGCGCGCCGTAACCCTTGCGCCCGTCAGCTTATCCACGCCGCGTATTATGGCCGTTCTGTCCTTCTGCGTAATGCTTGCGCCCATGCGCCCAAGCTCCGCCGCGTGGCGGTAGCGGTTTTCAAACACGTTTTCAACAATTATGCTTGTTCCCCTTGCAATGGTACACAGCGCAAAAAACTGCGCCTGCATATCCGTTGGGAAGCCCGGGTAGGGCATTGTTTCTATGCGGCTTATTTCGTTCGGCCTATCGGGAGAGCTTATGTGCAGCGTCCCTTCGCCCTGCGTTATTAGGGAGCCTGCCTCCTTCAGCTTTGCGCAAACGCTGCCTATATGCTCCGTTTTAACGTTTGTCAGCGTAAGCTCGCCGCCCGTGATTGCCGCCGCCGTCATAAGCGTGCCCGCAACTATTCTGTCCGGTATTATGCGGTGCGCCGTTTCCCCCTGCGCCGCGCTGCCCCCGCGTATTGTAACGGTGGAGCTGCCCGCGCCCTCAACGCAATACCCAAGCTCGTTCAAAAACAGCGCCAAATCCTCTATTTCGGGCTCCCTTGCGGCGTTGAACACCGTTGTCGTCCCCTCTGCGCACGCGGCCGCCATCATTATGTTTTCCGTTGCGCCCACGCTTGGGTAATCCAAATGTATGTCCGCGCCCCTGAGCCGCCCGCCTTCGCATATTATCAGCCCGCGCTCCTCGCGCACGTCCGCGCCCAGCATCATAAGCCCTTTAAGGTGAAGATCTATCGGCCTGTGGCCTATTTCGCACCCGCCGGGGAAGGTGCATACGGCCCTGCCGAATCTGCCAAGCAGCGGCCCGAGCATGAATATGCTTGATCTTATCTCCTTGCTGATGCTCTGCGGCATTACGCAGCGCGATGCAGCCCTTGTGTCTATCCGTGCAGTCCCGTCTTTAAGCGAGCAGCTTGCGCCGAGCGAGCGCAGTATTTTCAGCATATTCCCAACATCGCTCAAATGTGGGCAATCGGTAAGCACCACGGGGCCCTTTGCAATAAGCGTTGCGGCCAATATGGGCAGCGCCGCGTTCTTTGCCCCCGATACGCGCGCCGTACCAACTATCCTTCTTCCGCCGGAAACCGAAATGGACGCCATTTGTTTCTCCTTCCCGCATAAAAGCTAAGCACATTCATTATTATGCGGAAAGCTGCGGTATTGTTCGCGCTTTTTGGCGGTTTACTGCGTATTGCGCGAAATATTGAGCAATATGCCCACCGCGCACAGGAATATTACAAGGCTGGTGCCGCCCGCGCTTACAAAGGGCAGCGTTTGACCCGTTGTGGGAACGCTGCTTGTGGCAACGGCAATGTTTACTATTGCCTGTATGCCTATTACGCCCGTTATGCCCGCGGCAAGCAGGCTGCCGAAGCGGTCCTTGCAGCGCATTGCTATGCGCATACCCCTGTATACAAGGAAAGCATAGGCGCCCATAAGCAGCACGCAGCCTATAAGCCCCAGCTCCTCGCCTATTATTGCAAATATAAAGTCGCTTTCGCCATACGGCAGAAACAGCAGCTTTTGGCGGCTGAAATTTAGTCCCCTGCCGAATATATTTCCCGAGCCCAACGCTATCAGCGATTGCCTAAGCTGATATGCGCCTTTTGCCTTGCTTTCCCACGGGTTCCAGAACATTGTTACCCGGGCTTTTCTGTATTCCTCGCTAAACACGGCCAGCACCATCACCGGCAAAGCAATGCCCGCAAGCATTAAAAGATGCGCTATCCGCGCCCCGCCGAAATACAGCATGATGGCGCCCGTAATTATCATTATGACCATCATGGACATATTCTTTTGCAGCAGGAGCAATGCCGCGAACAAGCCCATTATTATGAGCATTGGCACTATGCCGCGCGAAAAGTTGGTCATTAGCTGCGCCCGCTTGGACATGAAGGACGCCATATACAGCACCAGCACAAACTTTGCCATTTCAGACGGCTGGAACGAAAGCGGTATGCCGAACCTGTTAAGATCCAGCCATCGCTTGGCGCCGTTTATCTCCGCGCCCCATATAACAACCGCCAGCATAAGCACTATTATCAATATAAGCATGGGCGTTTTAAGCTTTTCAATGGTATGATAATCAAAAAAGCTGAGCGCGAGCATTAACGCAAAGCCTATGGCAAAATAGATGCTTTGGTTCTTCAAATAATAAAACCCGCCGTCCATATTCCTGCTCTGCGCGTAATAATAACTTGCGGAAAACACCATAACAAGGCCGAATGCGCATATTATAACAACGGTTATGAGCAGCGCAAAGTCAAGCGGCCCCTGCCGCTTCTGCAATGGCCTTACGCGCGCGCCCTGTGCCTTCCCCCGGGAGTTTCGCGCCGGGGAGCTGCTTACATGCTCCACTTGTGCCTCCTTGTACCGTCGGTGTGTATTTACAGCTTATTCACAAGCTCCTTAAATATCTCGCCGCGCTGTTCGTAGTTATCATATA
>CABSAH010000054.1 GCA_902475645.1 uncultured Christensenellaceae bacterium
CCGCCTCAAGCCCGCTGATAGTATCAAGCCCCGATATGGACGACGGGGAAGGCGGCAGCGGATGGCTGTTTTGGGTGCTGCTGTTAGCGGCGCTGGTGATAATTGTGTTTATAGCCAAGCTTCTTTCATCCCGCCGCCGCAGGCACAGGGCAAAGAAGCGCCGCGTATACCGCAGCAGCTACCCAAGAAGATAGGGCATAAAAGCATACCAAAAGGCTCCTTCGGGGCCTTTTTATGTTATACAGGCACGCGCGGCAGGGCGGCATACGGTGATAAAAAATATTCGGCGGCTTTACAAAAATGTAACCGTCGCGGCTGTTCCTATGCGGTAAAAAGTATAGTATAATATAACAAATAATTATCATGCGATAATTGTGAGGAGGTATATATTCATGCGCACGGCATCTCAATTCAGGCAGCTTGCCCGCCAAAGGCTTGACGGCAAATGGGGCACAAGCCTTGTTGTATCGTTGCTGGCGGCTATATTCGGTTGCTACGGCACATATTTTTCTGTAAATTACGCATTGGAGCGGGGCGAGGGCGTGATGAACGGCGCAACGCTGAACGTGGGCAATCTGCTCAATTCCGCATTCGGTGTTGACGCGGGCGCGCTCATGCCCGCATTGAGGATTGCCGCGGCCGTTGCCGGTGCGGTAAGCGTTGCCCGCTTTATAGTAAGCGGGGCGGCGCAGCTTGGGCTGTGCAGCTATTATATCCGCATAATAAAGGGCGAAACGCCGCAGGTGAGCGAGCTTTTTTCGCGCTTTAATTTTCTCGGCAAGGCGCTGCTGCTCAATTTATATACGACGCTGCTGACGCTTTTATGGTCGCTTCTTCTTATAATACCGGGCATAGTCGCGGCCTATCGTTACAGCCTTGCGTTCTATGTTCTGTGCGATGATCCGAACACGAGCGTTATGGAATGTGTGGACGAATCAAAGCGGCTTATGGACGGGCATAAGGGCAGAATGTTCTGCCTGGATATGAGCTTTATAGGCTGGCGGCTGCTTAGCGCGCTCACGCTCGGGATAGGGGATTTGTGGCTAAACCCGTATACGAGCGCTGCAACGAGCGCGTTCTATCTTGAAAGAATAAATGCCGACGGCATGGACGGCGGCTATATACATGAAGATGAGCAGCCGGAGTTTGTTATAAACCCGTTTGTTATAAACCCGAACGAAAGGCTGTAAACGGACAATATATATAAGGAGGCGTACAGATGGACCTGACTATGCAGATGAAAAGCGCGGAGCTGCTGATAAATTTCCTAAAGCACGATACGGAAAAGATACCGCTTTACGGATTTGTGCTGCAAAAGGAGCGCTTTGTTCCAAAGGAGGACAAAGCCCCGCTGCCCCGCTCCGCACCTGAGGCGGAGGGCGTGCCGAGCGCGGCGATAGAGCGATTCTGTAAAACCATAGAAGCCCAGGCGGATACCACCGCCTGCCACGCGGTAACGATACTGCGCCACGGCAAGGTGATAGCCGAAGGCGCATATGCCCCGTATAGGCTGGAAATACCGCATATGCTCTATTCCATGAGCAAAAGCGTTACCGGCCTTGCCGTAGGCATTGCGTCCGATGAAGGGTATTTGGATATAAACGAAAGGCTTGTGGAGATTTTTCCCGAATTCGTCACCAATTCAAATGCAAAGACGCTCAGGACGCTTACGCTCAAGCATCTGCTCACCATGTCCTCAGGCATAAGGTTCAACGAGGTCGGCAGCGGGCTTGACGAAAACTGGATGAAGATGTTCATGCAGTCCGTACCGAGGTTTGAGCCGGGGACGGAATTTGATTATAATTCGCTCAATTCATATGTGCTTGCGGCGGCGGTTGTCAAGCGCACGGGCATGAGCCTTGAGGACTACCTTACGCCAAGGCTGTTCGAGCCGCTGGGCATACGCTACCACGAATGGGAAAAATGTCCCATGGGCATAGAAAAGGGCGGCTGGGGACTTTCGCTTACGGCGGAGGACGCGGCAAAGCTCGGCCAGCTTTGCATGAACATGGGCAAATGGAACGGCAGGCAGATTGTAAGCGAGGAATGGATACGCGAGGCAACCTCCGTGCAGATGAAAACGCCCAACGGCGAAATGAAGCATGGCTACGGCTATCAAATATGGGTCAGCGACGATAAGGGGGATTATCAGTTCAACGGCGCGTTCGGCCAATATGTGCTGGTGTTCCCGCGCTATGAGGCCGTTATCGTAATATACAGCGGAAGCTGCAACCTTTTCGTAAACGGCGGCTTGAGCGGCATGGTGAAGGAGCTTTTGGACTCGTTTGCGGACGGCCCGCTTGAAGCGGACGATGAAGCGTATGCTTCGCTTAAAAACGCGCTCGGCACGCTTGAATATTCACCGTCCTGCCCAAGGTTTCTCAGTGCGGATGAGGACGAATTTGAGCGCATAGCGTATCGGCTTGACGGGCGCGAGTATTTTGCAGGGCCAAACACGGGCGGCCTGTTCCCGCAAACGCTTCAGGCCGTGCACAGCAACATGACCGACAGCGTTACAATGCTGCGCTTTGAAAAGCGGGACAAGGACCTTTATTTATACATATACGAAAAGGATGAGCGCAATCTGCTCGTGCTCCGTCACGACGGCGCGTTTGAATACGGCGCTGCCACCATGCGCGGGGAAAGGCAGCTTATAGCCACGCGCTGCCGCTGGAAGCTGGACGTGAACAGGATACGGCTATGGATAATGACCGGCTTTATAGAAACGCCCAACAGCCGCATACTCACGCTTGACATAACCCCGCGCAAGATGAGCGTTACGTTTGACGAGCGGCCCGCGCTGGACAAAACAGTGCAAATGCTGTTCGATTTGGTCGGCGTATCGAGCATGGCGTTCTATCGGCGTATGCTGCCGCTGCTGCAAAGGGAAAACCTTGTGAACCTTATTAAGAGGTTCACCGAACCCGTTGCCGATTGCGTTATGGTAAAGCATAACGACGAAGAGCCCATGCCGCGGATAGGGGAGCAGCAGTAGGGGCTGGTATTGGCGTAAGCTGTGACTGAGGGGTTGACGATACTAAGCAAAGCCACGGATTAACCCCTCCGTCTGCTCGCGTTGCTCGCATCCACCTCCCTCGACAGGGAGGCTTTTGGATTTCGAGTTTATACAATGCCAAAAGGCTCCCTCTTAGAGGGAGCTGGAAATTCGCTGCAAGCGAATTTTCTGAGGGAGTCTGTTAGGCTGAGGGGTTGACGGGCTCCGAGCCACCCCCAAAAAACTCACCCTTTGAAAGGAACAACACCATGACAAACATTACCGAACAGCGCAACGACCGCTTCAGCGACATGGATGCGCTTAGCACGCAAGAGCTGATGTACCGCATAAACGACGAGGACGCCAAGGTTGCGGCGGCGGTAAGGCTGACCATACCCCAAGCGGCCGATGTCGCGGAGCACGCGGCGGCGGGGATAGCAAGGGGCGGAAGGCTGATATATGTCGGCGCGGGAACATCGGGCAGGCTGGGCGTGCTGGACGCAAGCGAATGTCCGCCCACGTTCGGCGTAAGCTACGAAACCGTGCAGGGGCATATTGCCGGCGGCACAAATGCACTGATACGCGCGGCGGAGGGCGCGGAGGACGATGCCGGCGCGGGCGAACTGCTTACGGACAGCCTTAACGTGAACGGCAACGACACCGTTATAGGCATAAGCGCATCGGGCGGCGCGCGCTATGTTATAGCTGCCGTTAAGCGGGCGCGGGAGCGGGGCGCATACACCGCCGCAATTACATCCAATCCCGATACGCCGCTCGGCCGTGCGGCTGAAACGGAGATTGCGCCCATAACGGGTGCGGAGGCCGTGGCGGGCTCCACCCGCATGAAGTGCGGCACGGCGCAAAAGCTTGTGCTTAATATGATTTCCACCTGCACAATGGCGCGGCTTGGGCGCATACGCGGCGGGCTGATGACGGACATGGTTGCAACGAACGAAAAGCTGCGCGAAAGGGCCGTTGGCATAGTAATGCGCGCGGCAAGCGTCGATACGGCGCGGGCAAAGCGGGCGCTTGAGCTTGCCGATATGGATACGGGCGCGGCCATAAGGCTGATAGAACGGGGCGAAGCATGAACGAGCTGATGATTGCCGCAGGGCAAAGGATAATGAGTGGGTTTGCCGGAACGAAAATTGACCGCGGCTTTATAAACGACGTAAAGCGGAACAAGATAGGCAACTTTATACTTTTTTCAAACAACATAGAATCAGCCGCCCGGCTGAAAACGCTGTGCAGGGAGCTTAGGGACATTGCGGTATCCGAAACGGGGCATATGCCCCTTATAAGCGCGGATCAGGAGGGTGGGCGCGTGCAGCGGCTGCCGAAAAGCGTTATCGATACGCCGTCCGCGCGGGAGATAGCCCAACTCGGGGACGAGGAAAAGGCCTTTTTGACGGGAAAAAGCATAGGCGAGGCCATGCGTGAGCTTGGGCTTAATTACGACCTTGCGCCCGTAATGGACGTGGAAAGCGTTTTGGGCAATCCGTCAATAGGCAGCCGCAGCTTCGGCGCGGATGCGCCAACCGTGGCGCGCTTCGGCACGGCTATGCTCCGCGGGATGCAGGCGGCGGGAATTATGGCCTGCGCAAAGCATTTTCCCGGTCACGGCGGCACGGCTACGGATACGCACAGGACGCTTCCCACAATAGAATTGAGCATGGAGGAGCTGGAGCGCGGGCCGCTTGTGCCATTTTACGCGGCAATAAAGGCGGGCGTTATGAGCATAATGACAACGCATATAATGTTCCCCGCGCTTGATAATGAATACCCAGGCACGCTTTCATCGGCTGTTTTGGGCGGCCTTCTGCGCGGCAAAATGCAGTATGGCGGCATAATAATAACCGACTGCCTTGAAATGGGCGCAATAGCATCGCGCTACGGCGCGGCGGAGGCGGCGCTGCTTGCGGCAAAGGCGGGCGCGGATATGCCGCTGATAAGCCATAACAATGCCGAGGCGGCGCGCGCGGCGGAGCTTATAAGCCGTGCGCTTGAACGGGGAGAAATGGACATGGGCGCGCATAACGAAGCGCTGGCGCGCATTGCGGGGGCGAAAAAATGGCTGAATATGCAATAGGGCTTGACGGCGGGGGAACCAAAACGGAGATAGCGATGCTAAATACGGCGGGCGAAACCGTATATATGGGCAGGCTTGGGCCGCTCAACCCCGTAAGCTATCCCGACAGTCCAGCAAAAATAGCCGAGGAGCTGGCAAAATTCATTGATGCGGACTGCGTTGCCGTGTGCGCGGCATGTGCGGGCGCGGCGGACGCGGAAAAGGCCGAGGACGTTAAAAAAGCAATAGAAGCCGTGTTCGCGGGGCCTGTTTTCGTGCGCACGGACGGCGAAAATTCGCTTTATACCGCCCTTGGGGAGCGCAGCGGCGTTGCGCTCATATCCGGCACGGGCAGCATATGCTATGGGCAAAGCGGCGGCGTTACCGTGCGCAGCGGCGGGCGCGGCCATGTATTTGACGATGCGGGCAGCGCATACGCGATGGGGCGGGATATACTTTCGGCGGTAATACGCGCTTCAGACGGCAGGGGAGAGGCGACCGCGCTGAGCGGGGCTTTGTTTAACCTATGCGGCACGGATGACATTGCCGCCATAACCGCGCGCTATACGACCTGCCCCAAAAGCGAAATAGCCGCGCTTGCCCCGCTTATAAGCGAGCACGCGGAGGACGGCGCAGCCAAGCGCATAGAAAAAGCCGCCGCAGAGGAGCTGAGCCTTATGGCGGCGGCGGTGATCGACCGGCTTGCACTCGGCGCGCCGAACGTGACGCTGATGGGCGGTATGCTCCTGCATCGGCCCCGCCTTTGCGCCCATACCGTGGAGCGCATACGCGCCCGCTTCCCCGCCGCACGCTGCTTCCTGTGCGATAAAAGTCCCGCCGTAGGCGCGGCGGAATACGGGATGTCGCGCGTGTAGGCATATGCTCCAATGGAACGGGCCTTTACGGGTGAGGGGCGGCTTAGGCCGCCTTCTGTTTTTTTATATTGAGAAATAATGCCGTATGTGTTAGTGTATATATAAATACATCTGCTGATATCAGCTAAGAAAGGTTAATAATTATGAAATCATTCCTAAAGCCTATCAGTTTTGCGCTGAGTCTGCTGCTTGTACTCAGCTTTTTGGGCTGCGCCAAGGAGCCCGCGAACACGGCGTCGCCCGTGCCCACAAAGGCGCCTGTAACAACGCCCGCAGCCGACCCGACTGCCGCGCCGGAGCCTGACGAAAGCGCAAGGGCCGAGGCCGAGGCCGCGCTGAAGGAGCTGGACGAAAGGATGTTTGCCGAAAGCGTTGCGGATGACGCGCTCAGCTTCCATCTTACCGTTGCGCATCCGGAAAATTTCCCGCTTATAACGGATTACCCGACGGGCTGGGGAGATTTTTCATACGCCGGGCAGGAAGCGGATAATGCGGATAACGAAGCATGGCTAAACGAGCTTTATGCAATAGACCGCAGCCTTCTTTCCGATGATTCCAAAATAACCTACGATACGCTTTGCCAATCCCTTGAAGAAAACATAGAGGGCAGTAAGTATTATTATTATAATGAAGTGCTGGATACGCTGGTGGGGCTTCATTCCAACCTGCCGCTTAATTTGGTGTTCTACGATATGCACAATAAGGCGGATGTTGAAAACTACCTTACGCTGCTTGCGGATACCCCGCGCTACATAGGGCAGGTTTTGGCATTTGAGCAGGAAAAGTCCGCGGACGGCAAATTCATGCGCGACCATGCGCTCGACCAGGTGCTTGAGCAGATACAGGATTTCATCGATGCAAGGGAAACCTGCTTCCTGTTCGCCACGTTTGATGATTTTATAGCCGAAATAGACGAGCTTAGCGACGATGAACGCGCCGCGTACAGCGAAAGGAACGAGGAGCTTGTGAACGCGCTTATCGATTCCTATCAGGTGCTTTACGATGGGCTGGAGGAGCTTCGCGGCACGGCCACGACCGACGGCGCGCTTTATACCTACGGCGAGGAGGGCAAGGCCTTCTTTGCAACGGAGCTTAAATACAATGCCTGTGCGGACATTACGCCGGAGGAGGCGCTGAGCATACTTTACGATGAGCTTGAAGCGCAGATGGGCAGAATATACACCGCCGTCGCCACAGACTACACCGTGTCAGATAGATTCGGCACGGTTGAGCTGAGCGTAGGCACAACCGAGGAAAACATGGAGTATCTTAAAAAGCTTATGGCGGATTATTATCCCGAATTGCCCGAGCATACGCTTACGTTCATGGATTGCCCGAGCGAACTGGAGGATCAGTTCAGCCCTGCGGCGTATCTTATTCCGCCCGTGGACGACGCGAGCGAGAACCTTATAATACTAAACGCCAAAACGCTTGCCGATGACAGCATGTATCTTGATACCCTTGCGCACGAGGGTTACCCCGGGCATCTTTATCATTATCAGTACCTACGCACGCTGACAGACAAAACCGGCTATACACGCCAGGCGCTTTCCCTTGGCGGATACTACGAAAGCTGGTCCCAGTCCGGAGAAGCGTTCTTCGATAACTATAATGATAAATTCGGCGCGCCGTATTGCAACTTTATGAACGCGAACACCATAATGGGCAATGTTATACTGCCCGCGGCGATCAGCATAGAGGTGAACTACTTCGGCAAGAGCGCGGATGATATGTATGAGCTTATAGCTAACTATTTCGGGGACGAGGCCGCGGAGGAGCTGAAGGACGTTTATTATGATTACGCCGTGGAAAACCCGTTCTATTTCCTTGAATATGCCCTTGGATACAGCATATATCAGCAAAAGCTCAGGGAGGCGCAGCAGCTTTGCGGCGCAAACTTTGACCTGCTCTCCTTCCACGAAACCTATCTTAACATAGGGCCTACGTATTTCAATATATCCATGCCCATGATGGATGAATGGATAAACGAACACAAATAAAAATATTGCCGCCTTCCGCTTTATACTGATGACAACGCGCGGCGGATGTGGTAATATTGATGCATCACATACGGTTTGATTGAAAGGAGTTTATTCTATGCCCTATTGCACAAATTGCGGCGCGCAGTATGAGGACGGCACAAAGTTCTGCCCCACCTGCGGCGCGGCTACGGGCGAAACCGCCCAGCAGACACAGCAGGATACTGTTAACACCGCCCCCGCTCAGCCCGCTCAGCAGGCTGCCCCGGCGGACAACAGCAAAACCATGGCTCTGCTTGCCGTTATATTCCCCGGGCTGTTCTTCCTGCCCATAGTGACCACCCCCAAGACCGAATTCGGCACGTTCTGGGCGAACCAGGCGCTGCTGCTTCTGCTTTTGAGCGTAGTTGCCAGCATCACCGCGGCAATAATTATAGGCATACTTATAGGCGTATTCGAGGTTGTGCTTTGGATAATGGCACTTGTCAGCGTCTGCAAGGGCGAAATGAAGCCCCTGCCGCTTATAGGCAAGATACAGATAATAAAATAATTACGGCAAAGCAAAGGCCCTCCCGAAACGGAGGGTCTTTTTGATGGGCTGCACTCTGTATTGCAATATGCCCCGCCCCGTGCGCGGAGCCGTCAATTACTTACCACGGGAATAAGCAGCGTTTCGCCCGCAAATATCAAATCGGGATCCTCGCGCGGGTTGAGCCGCAGCAGCTCCTCAACCGTGGTGTTGAACCGTCGGGCTATGGATGAAAGCGTGTCCCCGCGGCGCACAACGTATGTAATAAGCTCCCCGCTTATATACGGCTTAAGCAGCGCCCATGTGCGCGGCCCCGCTATGCCGTCCGCCGCTATGCGCCCCGCGCGCTGGAATGCGGTAACGGCCCTGTATGTGCGGCTGCCGAATATGCCGTCCGCCGCGCCCGGGGAAAAGCCGGCGTTCGTGAGCGCCGTTTGCAGTATCGTTACAAGCATACCCCTGTCCCCGCGCCTAAGGAAAACGTCGCTGTAATCTATATACGGGGCTATGGCAAGCCATGTTGCCCTATCCGCAACGCCCGTCTGCGCAAGCAGCGCGCTTTTCTGGAATGCGCGCAGGGCGGCCTGCGTCCTTGTGCCGAAAAGGCCGTCTATGCGGCCGGGGGAATTGCCCGAAGCCTCAAGCGCCTCCTGCAAGCGCCTTACCATTGCCCCGCGGCTGCCGCGCCTTAATACGTCCGGATCGCTTTCAAGGGCAAACGGTTCAAGATACTGCCACGTTACCGGCCCTATTATACCGTCCTGCCTTGCGCCCAGCACCCGCTGGAACCGCATCACGGCGCGCTCCGTTGCCGCGCCGAATATTCCGTTTGCCGCGCCCGGGTCGTAGCCTGCGCGTATCAGGGCGGTTTGGGCCGTGCGCACATCGCTGCCCGTATCGCCGCGCTGTAATATCCTCATTGTTTTGCACCTCGCTCATTTTGCTCTTGGCGCATTGGCTGCGCCTTATATTGCCACCATATGCGCCAATCGCCCCTGCGGTGCGCGGATTACACGTTTTTTCACATTGTTGCTCATATTGAGCATTTGAACATACGCTTAAAGTGTGATATGATAACTAAGATTATTAAATTGGTACGATATGCCTATCGCAACGGGGCATGTCAGGAGGACAAATTGGGCAAAAAGCTGAGAACACCGCTTATCTATTTGGCCATTGTGGTGCTGATGGTAGTATTGCTTACCCAGCTGCAAAATGGCGGCACCGATGATAAAAAAATCGAATATGCCGATTTTATTGCAATGGCGAAGGAAGGCACGGTGGAGGCCGTTGAATATTGCAACGGCGAAATAGTGGGCATTAAAAAAGGCTCCGCGTATAAGGAGCTGTTCCCCAAGAAGTATGACTTTATCTGCAACGTTTCCAACGAAAATGCGTTCCGTTCGGACATGGCGGCCATAGTTGCAGACGCCAAGGGCAT
>CABSAH010000055.1 GCA_902475645.1 uncultured Christensenellaceae bacterium
TCAAGCGGCTATCCGGAGCATTATGAAAAGGGCTTTGCCATAACCATGCCCGCCGAAACCGCCGCCAATACCTATGTTGCGGGGGCAAAGCGGGAGAATGACCGCCTGCTGACGAGCGGCGGACGGGTGCTTGGCGTTACCGCCACGGCAGCGGATTTGAAAAGCGCCGTTGAAAAAGCCTATGAGCGGGTGGAGAGCGTACAATTTGAAAATGCGTTTTATCGGCGTGATATCGGCAGACGCGCGCTTGAAGCGCTTAAACAATGAAGGGAGCAAGCGCAGGTATGGTTTATAGAGTATATGTAGAAAAGAAAGAAGCATTGGCAAACGAAGCCCGCGCCCTGTTGGGGGATTTGCGGGAATTTCTCGGCATTCGTTCGCTAACGGGAATTAGGCTGCTTAATCGCTATGATTTAGAGAATATCAATCGGGAGCTGTTCGACTACGCCGTAAAAACGGTACTTTCCGAGCCGCAGCTCGATACCGTGAGCTACGACCCACCGGAGGGCGGCGCCGTTTTTGCCGTGGAGTATTTGCCCGGCCAGTACGATCAGCGGGCGGACTCCGCCGCACAGTGCATCCAGATATTGTCGCAGGGGGAACGTCCCATTGTGCGTACAGCGCGGGTGTATGCTTTGGAAGGCATGCTGACGGAAGAACAAACCGCAGCCATAAAGAAATATGTAATCAACCCTGTGGAAAGCCGTGAAGCATCGCTTGCGCTGCCGCAAACGCTGCAAATGGAATATGATATCCCCACCACCGTCCGCACCATAGAGGGCTTTATTGCCATGGACGGCGCGGCGCTTGATACGCTGCGCGATGAGTTGGGGCTTGCAATGGATTTGGACGATTTGCAATATTTGCAGGGCTATTTCCGCGATGACGAGCATCGTGACCCCACGATAACCGAAATCCGCGTGGTGGATACCTATTGGTCCGACCATTGCCGCCACACGACATTCTCCACCCACATAGACCATGTGGAGATTCACGACGCGGCTGTTCGGGCCGCATATGAGCGGTATATTGCCGCCCGCGTTGAGGTTTACGGCGCGGAAAAGGCCGCAAAACGCCCGAAGACGCTTATGGACATTGCTACCATAGGCGCAAAGGTGCTTAAAAAGCGCGGCCTGCTGCCGGAGCTTGACGAAAGCGAGGAAATAAACGCCTGCTCCATAC
Source organism: uncultured Christensenellaceae bacterium (assembly GCA_902475645.1). Classification (GTDB taxonomy): domain Bacteria; phylum Bacillota; class Clostridia; order Christensenellales; family CAG-138; genus Phil1. The sequence continues at coordinate 1,183 of CABSAH010000055.1, forward strand.
ATGTTACCGCTACGGTTGATGGCGAGGAGCAGGACTGGCTGCTGATGTTCAAAAACGAAACCCATAATCACCCAACCGAGATTGAACCGTTCGGCGGCGCCGCCACCTGCATAGGCGGCTGCATACGCGATCCCTTGTCCGGCCGGGCATACGTTCATCAGGCTATGCGCGTAACCGGCGCGGGCGATCCGCGCGTAAGTCTTGATAAAACCCTTCCCGGCAAGCTGCCGCAGCGTAAGCTGTGCCAAACCGCCGCGGCGGGCTATTCCTCTTACGGCAACCAAATCGGCCTTGCCACGGGCCATGTGGCGGAGCTTTACCATGAAGGCTATATTGCCAAGCGCCTGGAATGCGGCGCGGTGGTGGCGGCGGCTCCGGCATACAATGTCCGCCGCGAACGCCCCGCACCGGGGGATGTGGTAATCCTGCTGGGCGGCCGCACGGGGCGGGACGGCATAGGCGGCGCGACAGGCTCTTCCAAAAGTCATAACCTTAAATCCCTGTCCACCATGGCCTCGGAGGTTCAAAAGGGCAATGCCCCAGAGGAACGCAAGATACAGCGCCTGTTCCGCAACGGCGCCGTGACACGCCTTATAAAGCGCTGCAACGATTTTGGCGCTGGCGGCGTCAGTGTTGCAATAGGCGAGCTGGCGGATGGGCTGCATATTGATTTGGACGCCGTGCGCAAAAAGTACGAAGGGCTGGACGGCACGGAGCTTGCGATATCAGAATCGCAGGAGCGCATGGCCGTAGTCGTAGCGCCCGAGGACGCCGAAGCCTTCATTGCCGCCGCAAATGCGGAAAATTTGGAGGCTTATCAGGTTGCCGTGGTAACGCAGGAGCCGCGAATGGTAATGGAGTGGAACGGCGCGGTAATTGCCGATTTAAGCCGCGAATTTTTGAATACAAACGGCGCTGTAAAGCATGCCGCCGTCCGCGTGGCTGAAAAGGAACGCGCGGAGCTTGCAAAGACCCGCTTCGGTTCTCTGCGCGATATGGCCGCAAGCTTAAAGTGCGCCTCCCGCCGCGGACTTGCGGAGCGGTTTGACAGCACGGTAGGCGCAGGCTCCGTATTGATGCCCTTCGGCGGCAAAACACAGCGTACCCCGGCGCAGGCCATGGCCGCCGTGTTCCCCGTGCTGCCCGGTCAAGCTACCGATCAGGCCAGCGTAATGGCATGGGGCTGCGACCCTGAGCAGACCTTGGTAGACCCGTATATAGGGGCTTATAATGCGGTTTACACATCAATGGCTAAGCTTGTTGCCGCCGGCGCCGACTACAAAAAAGCTTATCTCAGCTTTCAGGAGTTTTTTGAAAAGCTCCGCAACGAGCCCGAGCGTTGGGGCAAGCCCTTCTCCGCATTGCTTGGCGCGGTAGACGCGCAGCTGGAGCTTGGCGCTGCCGCCATAGGCGGTAAGGATTCCATGTCCGGCACATTCCTCGATTTAGATGTGCCGCCCACGCTTATATCCTTCGCCGTTGCGCCGCTAAAGACGACGGAGGTGCTATCCCCCGAATTTAAGGAAGCAGGTCATCCCGTATATCTGTTCTCCGGCGCTGATGCGGAAAGCCTAAAGGCGGCGTGGGAAACGCTGCATACGCTGGCGCTGAACGGCAAGGTTCGTGCGGCGTGGGCTGTGGAAAACGGACTTTCCGAGGCAATTATGAATATGTCCTTCGGCAACGGAATCGGCTTTACGGCCGAAAATATGTCGATAGACTGGAACACTCTGCTTCCCGGCTCCGTTGTGGCGGAGCTGACGGAGGATACAGCGCATGCCGTTCGCATTGGCGTTACCACAGCCGAGCCTGTTGTGCGCATTGCTGATGACAGCGCAACGGTTTCCGAGCTGCTTGCTTTGAACGAGGGCGTTTTGGAATCCGTATATCCCAGCCGAACGGCCGAAGCTGCGGCGGAGGTTCCCACTTTGTCCGCGCCGTCCGTCACCCGTGCTGCGCCCAAGGTGGGCGTGGCTGTCCCAAAGGTGCTGATACCCGTATTCCCCGGCACAAACTGCGAATATGACTCCGCTCGCGCCGTAAAGCGCGCCGGACTTGAACCGGAAATAATGGTGCTGAACAATCGATCCGCGCAGGACGTGGCGGAGTCCATTCACCGCTTCGCGGGTGCCGCACGAAACAGCCAAATAATATTTATCCCCGGCGGCTTCTCCGGCGGCGACGAGCCGGACGGCTCCGCCAAGTTCATAACCGCATTCTTCCGCAATCCCGAGGTGCGGGACGCGACAATGGAGTTGCTCAAAAACCGCGACGGCTTGATGCTTGGCATATGCAACGGCTTCCAGGCGCTTATCAAATTGGGACTTGTGCCATACGGCGAGATAATTGAAACCGACGAGAACTGCCCAACGTTGACCTTCAACACAATCAGCCGCCATCAGTCCCGTTTGGTGCGCACCCGCATCGCGTCAAACCGTTCGCCGTGGCTTGCAGGGACGCAGGTGGGGGATATATATACCGTTCCCGTTTCCCATGGCGAGGGCCGCTTCCTGTGCAGCGATGAGCTGATGCAGAAGCTTGCGGCAAACGGCCGGATTGCTACGCAGTATGTTGACGAAAACGGCGTACCAAGTATGGACATTGATGTGAACCCAAACGGCTCCGTTTGGGCCATAGAGGGCATCACTTCTCCCGATGGGCGAATATTGGGCAAGATGGGCCATTCCGAGCGCATTGCCGACGGCTTATACAAAAACGTGGATGGCCGCTATGACATGAAGCTGTTCCAATCCGCAAAGGAGTATTTCAACATCTGATACTGTGCGGCTCTTTAAGAGGGGGCGTGCTTCAACTTTATATTCAAAACGCTTCAAGCCCCCGGAAATCGATTTTTTCGGGGGCGTATTTCCATAAATACGGCGATTCTGTATTGTACACGGAACGGCGGGGGAGTGCGTCAACCAAAATATTTTCAAAAACGCTGTAAGGTTTTTCGATTTGTGCAGTCTTATATATGAACGGGGCAGGGAGGTGAGCAGGTGACGGACTTTGAACAGATATACAGGGACTATTTTCGTGATGTGTTTCTCTATGTTCGGCGGCTGTCCGGCGGGGATGAACGGCTATCCGAGGATATTACCGGCGAAGCGTTCTTTCGCGCGTTGAAGCGCATTGACGGTTTTCGCGGCGACTGTGACATTCGCGTGTGGCTGTGTCAGATTGCAAAGAACTGTTACTATACCCACCTGAAACAAAGCCGAAGGACGGAACACACGGAGAATATTGAACAGCTTATATCTGAAACAGGGGAATCGCCGGATGAAATACTGCTGCGCAGTGAGAACGCAAGGCAAATAAGGCATCTGCTGCATGAGCTGCCGAACCCGTACAAGGAGGTTTTCATGTGGCGCACCCTTGGCGAGATGAGCTTTAAGGACATAGGTAAGCTGTTTCATAAAACGGAAAACTGGGCGTGCGTCACCTATCACCGGGCGCGAAAAATGCTCCGAACAGGAATGGAGGTTGACGAAAATGAAAAATGAGTGCAGCATAGTCCGCGATATATTGCCGCTGTATGCGGAAAAAATGGTGTCAAAGGATACGGCGGAGTTCGTAAGTGGGCATCTGGAAAATTGTTCCGTATGCCGCGCGGAGCTTGAAAAACTGCGGGAGCCTATGGAGATGCAGGAGAAGCCGCGGACGGACATGGACGCCGCGCCGCTAAAACGCCTGAAAAAAGCGCTGCTGATGAAAAAGATGCAGACCATACTATGCACGGCGGCTGTGCTGCTGGCGCTGGTGCTGTCGGTCATCGCTTTTCTGACTGCGCCGAAATACTTCGCGTATTCGCCCGAGCTGGTGACCGTGACAAAAACCGAAGGCGGCCATATCGTCCTTTCCTTTGACGAAAGGATAACAAATTATACCCTTCAAAGAATCATCACAGGCAAAGATATAAAAGAAGCGGTTTATTATCTTGAGGTTTGGACTACAACTTGGGACAGGCTGACCGGGCGGCATGGTGTACAGAATGCTTTGGTGCGGGAAACAGCCGACTTGCCGGTATATATATTCTTCCAGCAGAATTATGCGCTAAACGATGTTGATATGGATTCCGTCTGTATCTATGGAAATCTCAGCAGGCTGAATGGCAGTTGGGTGTCACTGCCGGGACTTTCACTTGGATATTGGCTGCTGTTCAATATTGCGCTGTTTTTGATTCTCGGATGCGTGTGGTTCATCCTTCGCAGGAGGGAGCATATCCGCCGCCGCATAGAGCGTGCAATTCTGATTCCCGTTGCTTACGGGCTGGGGCATCTGTGCGTGCTGGGCTTTCGCACCGCATCCTATTCACAATGGCGCGATTTTCAGCTTATATTTGCTATAGGGGTGCTATTCTACTGCGCCATGCTGCTTGCATTGAGCATCCTCTACAAAAGGAAGGAAATAAAAGATGCTAAGGGGGAATAATGAAGCAAAATTTGCATTTGGATGTGTGCATTTGCTCTTGCAATTTAATGTAATATCTGCTATCATTAAATTACAAAAGAGATAGAGTAAGTGAGAGGATAGATTCCCCCATTGGTTGGAGCATGGGGAAGGTGGTGCCGACAGTAAGCTGTAATCGTCCAATGGAAGCCGTCGTTAACGGCAGGAGCATCGCAAGCGGTGTTTGAAATTAAGCGGGGCGCATATTTAACAGATGAATAAGTGGTGCCATGATTCTGAAGAAAGCGAGGTTTCAATGATGCTGGACATTAAGAATGAAGGATAGCCCTTGACTGTATCGGGTTACGGCAGTCAGGGGCTTTCTGTTTTATATGGGTAAATTATGACGGCGGCTGTAATGCGGCCTGTTTTTTTATTCTTACTTCATTTTTACCGTCCGCATAACCCTTGCAACAACGGTGATTGCCACAATAATTGCAATGATGGCAAATCCAACCAGCACGGCCACCCACCATTGGAAGGCGGGTTCTTCAATGAGCTCCGGCTTTTTGGCGTCAGCTTCTATCACGGGCTTTTGTATCTCGGTGGCGAAGTCCACGCTCACCGCGTATTCCTCCCCCGCGTCGTCCTTGTAGGATATGGTGTAGATGCCTGCGGTCTTGCCGTAGCTTTCGGTGTAGCCCTCGGTCATGGAGAGCATACCCACGAATACCTTCATCTCACCGTAGCCCGCCTGCCCCGGCTGAATGTCCCCCAAGAACACGCTGGAGGTGGGGAAAAGCCCCGCGCCGGTCAGGTTCACGGTGACGTTCCTGAGCGGGCTTTTACCAACGTTGAACACGTTGGCGGGCAGGGTGAAGGTCTCGCCCGCGGTGACGCTCTTGGGCAGGGATATGGAGTCGTATGTCATCTCCGCGGGCTGGGTCACATGCACGAGGAACGTCCTCGTATTGGTATATACACCGCCGTATAAATCAACATAGTCAAGCGTGATGTAAAACGGCTGCTCCCCCGCAAGCACGTCCTTTGTGGTCCTCATTTTGAACGCGGCCTCGGCACTTTCCTTCGATGCTATATTTTCAAGCAATATAGCGTTGTTGGTGTCGTAGGGCAGTATGCCATCGGCTTCGCTGCCGTATGTAAGCCTGACGCTTCTTGCGCGTATGCTGCCTATATTGTCTATTTTGACATTCACGGAAAACTCCCCATCCCCGCCGACGGTGTCGGGCGTTATCTCGCAGGCGGATATGAAAAGCTCCGGCTTTTCCACCTCCTGCTTGGGTATGTCGTTGGGGTCGGGCGGGTTTTTGCCGTCGGTTACGGTAACATACACCGTAAAGCTCTGCTGCTTCTGCTGACCCAGCACGTCGAGGTAGTCCGCCTTCAGCGTCACGGGGTAGGAGCCGTTTATCCGCCCCTTCACAAGCGGTATTTCAAACATGAACACATACCGTCCCCAGCCGGCGGCGGTCTGGGAATAGTTGCCGAATACGAAGGGGCTGTCCGCCGTCGCGCCAAGGTCGGCCGTAACAGTCACCTTGCCGTCATAGGTTTCGCCTATAAGCGGGAATATAATGTAGCAGCAGCCGTTCACTATGCGGGGCACATAGCCCTGCTGGTATGTTCTATCCATGCCGTCGTACAGGTTCCAGCTGTCTATTATCAGCTTGTCCGCCACCGGGGTAGGCTCCGGCGTGGGTTCAGGCGTAGTTACAGGCGCTTGTGTCTCCGCGGGCGGCGTTTCGCCCTCAGCAAAAGCGGCGATGGGCAGCGCAAGCAGCAATATTGCCATAAGCGACGCAAATAATCGGTTCATATACTTTCCTCCCGTATCATGGTCATAACTCCCGCGTCCATCTCGCACACGGTGTCGCAAAGCTCGTCTATATCCCCCTGATTATGGCTGGCAAGCAGTATGGTCTTGCCCTGCTCCTTCAGCCCCTTTATGAGCTGCCGCATCTCCCGAACGCCGTGCTTGTCAAGGCCGTTGAGCGGTTCGTCTAAAATGAGCAGCGCGGGATCCTCCATTATGGCCTGGGCTATTCCCAACCTCTGGCGCATACCGAGGGAATACTTGCCAACGGGCTTTTTCATCAGCGGGTCGAGCCCCACGCGGCGTATTGCGGCGGCTATCTCCTCAAGCCCTATCTTTTTATTCAGCGAAGCCAATATCTCAAGGTTCTTCACGCCGGTCATATTGGGCAGAAATCCCGGCGTTTCGATTATCAGGCCGAGGCCGGGCGGGAAGTCCACGTCTTTGCCCACCCGCTTGCCGTTGACTATGACTTCGCCCTCGGTTGGTATCAGGAAGCCGCATATGCACTTCATAAGCACGGTTTTGCCGCTGCCGTTGTTGCCCACTATGCCGTGGATCTTTCCCTTTTCAAAATTGCGGGTGACGTTATGCAGCACCCGCTCCTGTCCGAAGTCCTTGGATAGGTTTTTGACCGAAATAATGTTCATGCTTCAGTACCGCCAAAGTTAAAGTTGTAGTTCCGCACCGCCCGAAGGGAAAGGAAAAAGCACAGGGCGATGAGCATTGCGAATATAAAATACGTCTGCCAGAGCCTTGGCAAAAGGTCGTAGCCGAAGTTGTGCATGTGATACGTGGCCTGGTTCAGCGGCGAAAGCCAGCCCACCGCAACGTTGGCCTTGTACATGAGCGCATCCGGCAGTTTGAATATAGCCTTTATAGTCTGGGGGTTGAGTAAAAAGCCGAACAGGCTGAATGCGAACACGGCGGCTATCCCCGCAAGCTGACCGCGCCGCAAATTGAACAGCAGCATTACGAACACCATGAGCAGGGTGTAAAGCAGCATCAGCAGGAATATGGTAGCCATGCACTCATACGGGCGGCTCATTTCAAGCGTTTTCACAAGCGCAGGCAGGGCCACCTTTTGCCCCGCGCCGGAGTAGCCGAGGATTGCGGCGGTTTCGCTCCACATATCCCCTATGAAGCTCTGCCGCATACAGACCAGGGAGGTGGAGATCAGTATAAACGCAAGGTATATAAGCGTTGCCAAGGCGATATACGCCGCCTGCCCCATGAGCCAGGTTTTGCGATCTATGCGCATGAGGTAAAAGGGCGTGGCGCTAGATATGAACGGCATATCCGCAAAGAGCAGAAGCAATAACAGCGAGGAAAGAAGTATTGAGTTGCTGTCCCCAAACGTCCAAACGAAGGCCTCCACAAGCTGCATGGTGGTATCGTACTCCTTGGCGAACTTTACGGCCTTGTCGGACAGCAGGAAGCAAAGCACGAAGGCAAGGCAGAAGGTGATGACGATGCGCGGGTTTTTGTGCCAGCGGCGGAAGTTATACGCAGCCACGGACGCCGCGCGTTTAAGCATCTTCATATATCGCAAAGCCTCCTTTTTATTGCAAAGCCCGTGCAGAGAGAGGCTATGGCCGTAAGCTCCGCAAGCAGTATCACCACGCCCCAGTCGCCATACATCCACGCGGCGGAGGGGGAAAGCCATTCCTTGGGATATATTACATACAGCTTATCAAAATACCGTTCGTACAGTATTATCAGCACATAATAAATAACGAAGGGCGAAGCGTAGGCCATGTATTTGCTGCCCGTAAGCGTTGCAAAAAGCATACCTATAAGCGCCCAGAACGAACCGGAGAAGGCCATTCTGAATATGGCTCCGGGCAGGGGAGAGGAAGCCTTTTCCGCGTCTATCAGCTTGCCCGCGCCGTCAACGAGAACCGTCGGCACGCTTTCCTTCGGCAGGAACACAAGCGCCGAAACGCCCCATGCAAGCAATATGCCAACAGCCATGACCAACGCGCCCGAAACGGCGCAGGCCGATATTTTACCGAGTATATATTGCTTCGTGGTGGTTCGCGGCAGATACGCCTTTATATATCCGCTCTTTATATCGTCCGGCACGGCGGCGGTATACGGCAGGGCGCAGAGTATTGGCAATGCAAGCGTCATTGCGTTGCCGCTGAGGGCTGCAAGCGTAACCTCCGTATGATACCCAAACCCCACCAGCCCTTGGGCGCGGAACGCCGAAAGAAAGCTTTCCACGGAGGAAAGGAGCAGAATGAGCGCCGTGCCTACAAAAGCAACGGCAAAGCCCCGCGAAAACACCGCCTGACGCAAATTGGCAACGACAGTCCGCATACGGCATAGCACCTCCCTTCATGTACACGCTTATTATCGGGCATATGCGGTCAACAAGTCCGCATCAAAATGTAATCGAATTGTAATTTTGGTAAAAAAGCGGGCAAGACCGATACGAAATGCCCGCTTTTTGCTATGACAA
>CABSAH010000056.1 GCA_902475645.1 uncultured Christensenellaceae bacterium
CGCAAGGGGGAAAAGCGGACGTGCTTGAGGTAAAGTCGCTCTCGGTGCGCTGCGGTGCGCTTGATATTTTGAAGGATGTGTCGTTTGCCGTAAACGACGGCGAATGGCTTATGATAGTAGGCCCGAACGGGGCGGGCAAGTCCACCATAATCAACGCCATAACGGGCGGCGTCGGCTATACGGGGGAAATACTGCTTTACGGGCAGGACATACGCAAAAAAAAGCCCGTTGAAATTGCAAAGAGCATAGGCGTGCTTACGCAGAACCATTATGTTGGGTATTCGTTCAGCGTGGAGGAGGTTGTGCGGCTGGGCAGATACGCCTATTCGCCCGGCGTGCTTGCAAAGCGGTGCGAGGATGACGGGCATATGGTTGAGCTTGCCCTTGAAAAAACGGGCATGACGGCGCAGCGCGGGCAATCCGTGCTTACGCTTTCGGGCGGGGAGCTGCAAAGGACGTTCCTTGCGCAGGTGTTTGCGCAGGATCCTAAGTATCTGCTGCTGGATGAACCCACGAACCACCTTGATTTGATATATCAGCGGCAGGTGTTCGCGCTTATAAAGGATTGGCTGAAGCAGGGCAACAGGGCGGTTGTCAGCGTGGTGCACGATATTTCGCTTGCAAAAAAATACGGCACGCGCGCGCTGCTGCTTGCAAACGGACACACCGCCGCAATGGGCACGGCGGACGAGGCGCTTGGGCGCGAAACGCTTGAAAAGGTATACGGCATGGACGTTTACGCATATATGAAGGAGATGCTGTCCCAATGGCAATAGACTATAAGCAATATATAAGCGGGCTTAACGCCGCAATTCCCGCCGCGGATAAAAACGCCGCGGCATCGGCAAAAAAGCGGTGGGACAGCATTGCAAAGCCGCTTGGCAGCCTTGGCAAGCTGGAGGAAATGATAATAAAAACGGCGGCGCTTACGGGCAGCGCGAATGTGGATATATCGCGGCGGTGCGTTGCCATGTTCTGCGCGGATAACGGCGTGGTTGCCGAAGGCGTTACCCAAACGGGCAGCGAGGTTACGGCAACGGTTGCGGCAAACGCCGCGCACGGCAAAAGCACCGTATGCGCAATGGCGCGCACGGTTGGGGCGGAGGTGTACCCCGTTGACGTGGGTATGCTTACGCGGGCGCAGGGCGTAACGGATAAGCACGCTGCAAACGGCACAGCGAATTTTACGCTCGGCCCGGCCATGACGCATGAGCAGGCCATGCAGGCCATACAGACGGGTATAGATACCGTAAGGGAGCTGAAGGAGAAGGGCTATAAGCTGATAGTAACTGGCGAAATGGGCATAGGCAATACCACCACCGCCTCAGCCGTGGCAGCCGTGCTTACGGATACGCCAATAGATAAAGCCGTGGGGCGCGGCGCGGGGTTAAGCGACGCGGGGCTTATAAGAAAGCGCAGCGCAATAGCGCGCGGCATTGCCGTGAACAAGCCGGATAAGGCCGATGCGTTTGACGTATTGAGCAAGCTTGGCGGGTTCGATATGGCGGCCATGACGGGCGCGTTCATAGGCGGCGCCGTTTACAGGGTGCCTATAATAATAGACGGGTTTATAAGCAGCGTTTCCGCGCTTGCGGCCGCGCGGCTCTGCCCGGGCTGCGTTGCGGCCATGATACCCAGCCACGCTTCCGCGGAGCCTGCGGCAATGCGCATAATGCAGGAGCTTTCGCTAAAGCCGCCGCTTTATGCCGATATGCGCCTTGGCGAGGGTACGGGCGGGGTATGCATAATACCGCTTATGGATATGGCGTTGAGCGTTTATAACACGATGGCTACGTTTGAGGAAATAAACGTTGCCGCATATACGCCGCAGGGAGGGGATATAAGGTGATAACGCTTATGACGGGCGGCTCCGGCTGCGGCAAAAGCTCATATGCGGAAAGCCTTGCCGTGCGGCTGAACGGGCCGCGCTACTATCTTGCCGCCATGCAGCCGTTTGGCGAAGGCGGGGCGGAAAAGGTGGCAAAGCACAGAAAAATGCGCAGCGGCAAGGGCTTTGAAACGATTGAACGCTATCGTGACTATGCTTCACTTGAGCTTGAAAGCAAGGGCGGAACGGCGCTGCTTGAATGTATATGCAACCTTACGGCGAACGAAATGTTTGACGAGGACGGAAACGCGAGCGACCCATACGGGCGCGTGATAAGCGGCGTGGAGCATATTGCCGCGCAATGCGAAAGCCTTATAATAATAACAAACGACGTTGGCAGCGACGCGGGCGGATATTCCGATGAAACAATGCGCTATGTGCGCGCGCTTGGGCGCATAAACATTGCATTGGCGCAGATGGCGGATAATGTGTATGAATTGGTTGCGGGCATACCGATAGTGCTGAAGGGGAAGCTGATATGAACGCATTAAGATCAATAGCCATGGCTTTTGCAATGTTTTCGCGCATACCCATGCCGCGCGTTGAATGGAAAAAGGAGAATATGCGCTATATGCTTTGCGCGCTGCCGCTTGTGGGCGCGGCAATAGGCGCGGCGCTCGTGCTTTGGGCATGGATATGCATGCGGCTTAAAATAGGGCAAACGCTCTTTGCCGCAGGCGTGGCGCTTATACCGCTGCTTATTTCGGGCGGCATACATATGGATGGCCTTTGCGACACGGCGGACGCATTGAGCAGCCACCAATCGCCGGAGCGCAAAAGGGAGATATTGAAGGACCCCCACGCGGGCGCATTTGCGCTGATAAGCTTCGGAATATATATGCTGGGCTATTTTGCGCTGTCAAGCGAGCTTGAGGCGGGCTTAAAAACTGCGCTTGTGCTTGGCATTATGCATATTATAAGCCGCACTGTGGGCGCGCTTATGAGCACGCTTACCGCATCCGCGCATGAAGGGCTGCTAAGCGCCTTCACCTCCGCCGGGTCAAAGGCCGCGGCATGGATATTGCTTTGCATATTCGCGCTGTGCGCGGCGGGGCTTGTGTATATTGCCGATATACGCGGCGGGGCAATGGTGCTTGCGGCAGCGGCGGCGTTCCTTGCGTTCAGGCGCATGGCAATAAAGCAGTTCGGCGGCATGAGCGGCGATATTGCGGGCTTTTCAATACAGATGAGTGAAATTATAATGCTTATGGCATATGTTTTTGTTTCAAAGGCGGTAGGTTTATGATATTGATAATAGGCGCGGAAGCGAGCGGAAAGCGCGAATTTGCAAAAAGTCTCGGCTACGCGGAAGGTGATTTTACCACCGATCCGTTTGACGGCAAAAGGGTGGTGTATGACGTGCAGGACATTCTTTTTGCCGACCATACGCGCACGGAGGAGCTATACAATGCGCTTGTTGATAAGGCTGTTGTTATCTGCAACGAGGTCGGCAGCGGCGTAATACCCGTTGAACGCAGCGTGCGCCTTGGGCGCGAGGCTGCGGGCAGGCTTTGCGTATTGCTTGCTAAGGATGCGGCGGCCGTGGTGCGCATGGTGTGCGGCATTCCCGCCGTAATAAAGGGGCAGCTATGAGAATATACCTTATTCGGCACGCAAAAACCGTTGGCAACGCGCTTAACAGATATATAGGCAGCGTGGATTCCCCGCTTTGCGAAGAAGGCATAGCCGCGGCAAGGGCGGCGGGCGGTGACGCTATGCTTAAAAGCGTTATAGTCACCCCGCTTATAAGGACGCAGCAGACCGCAAGCATACTTTTTCCAAACGCTAAGCAGCACATTGTGAGCGGTCTTAGGGAGATGGACTTTGGCGATTTTGAGGACAGGAGCGCGGACGATATGGTAAACGACGCGGCCTATCGCGCATGGGTGGACGGCGGCTGCATGGACTCCTGCCCCAACGGGGAAAGCATAGCGGGCTTTACCCAAAGGATACTTGCATCATTTTGGCCATGCGTGCATGATGCGAAAAAAAGGGGAGAGGACAGGCTGGTGTTCGTTGTACACGGCGGGGTGATAATGGCGCTCATGAGCGCGGCGGGCAGGCCGAAAAAAAGCTTTTATGAATGGTATCTGCCTAACTGCGCCTGCGTGCGGGCGGATACGGCAACGGATTTGGCAACGGGCGAAGAATATATTGAAAACATAGCGGTAAATGAGAAGGTGGAGCTTTGACATATAATTTGGTCAATATAGTATCCAATCTGCCCATGCTTGCGCCCTTTGGCGGCAGGGAGGGGCTTTATGACTATATACATGCTTCATGCGGCTGCGACGGGGCGGAGGTGATATCCTGCCCGCCCTACGGAACCGATACGGTAAGGGGCAGCACGATAGGCTATCACCTTATTTTTTACCCGAATTGGATGGATTTTTATAGCGGCAACACGCCGTATTTGAAGGAGCATTTCGGCAGCGAACAAAAATGGCGGGAATATTATTGCTGTGCCGATGCTAAGGGCTTTGAAAGGCAGCTTATTGATGATATGGACCGCGCGGAAAGCCTTGGCGCGGAATATGCGGTTTTTCACTGCGCGGATATATCCAACGAGGAGGTGCTGGGCAATTACGCGCTGCACACAAACGAGCAGGTGATCCGCGCCACGGCAGAGCTTATAAACAATGCTATGCGCGGCAAAGGGTATAGCTTCACATTGCTTATGGAAAACCTTTTTGTGCCGGGGATGACGCTTATAAACAGCGCCGAAACGGAGCTGATGCTAAGCCTTATAGAATACGAAAACAAGGGCGTAATGCTGGATACGGGGCATCTTATGGCGGCGCTTAGGCTGAACGGTATGCTTGACAGCCCAAACGAGGAAGGGGCCGCAGACGCCATAATGAACGTTCTTGCGGCCCATTGGAGGGAAAAAAAGCATATATTGGGCATACATCTGCATAAATGCAGCCTTAATATGCCGATTAGGGAATATACGGACGTTATTGAGCCGGCGGCGGGCTTTGAGGAAAGATGCGAACAAAGCTATGCGCGCATATTGGCGCTTGATACGCATTCCCCGCTTGAAACGGACGCAATGCGCCGCGTTATAGCCGCGGTGGAGCCGCGCTATATAGTGCATGAGCTTAACGCGCGAACCCCCGCCGATAAGGCCGATGCCGTAAGGAAGCAGCTTAAATCAATTCGCGGCTGCTGCCCATGAAAAACAGCGCCAATGCCCCGGGGCCGACGTGCGCGCCGGTAACGGGTTCGTAGCACACGGTCATTATACGCTTGGGCGGGTTCTGGGCGCACAGCATCTCCGCCAAAGTTGCCGCATCCTCTGGGCAGTCCGCCTGGGCTATGCCTATGGTCTGCTCCGCCGCGTTTTCTACAAGCTCGTTGTATTTGGCGGCAATGGCCTTAAGCGCGTTCCTTCTGCCGCGCACCTTCTGGAAACATACTATTTTGCCTTCGTTATCGCCCTTGAGCAGCGGCTTTATGTTCAATACGCTGCCTATCATGGCGGCTATGTTGGATAATCTGCCCGTGCGCCTAAGGTGCATAATATCGTCAACCGTGAATACCTGGCACATCTTTTCCCGCGTGGATAATATTTCCTCCGCTATCCGGTCTATATCCGCGCCTGCGCGCATCATTTCGCCCGCGCGTATAACAAAAAGCCCTTCGCCAAGCGATGCACCGAGCGTATCAACCGTAACTATCTTTCTTTCGGGATAAAGCTCCCTAAGCTCCCGCGCGGCTGTTTCGGCGGAGGAATACGATCCGCTTACGCCGGAGGACATGCCTATGAACAGTATATCAAGCCCCTTGGTCAAAATGGGTTCCATGTATTCAATGTATCGCTGCGGCGGAACCTGCGAGGTGGACGCCCTTGCGCCGGCGCGTATTGCGTCGTAATACGCCTTGCCGTCAAATGCGGCAATATCCATGCAGGTGCGCTCGTCCCCGTCAAGATAATAATTGAACGGTATAACGCCTATATCATAAGCCGAAATTACGTCCGGCTCCAAGTTAGCCGAAGTATCGGTCATAATCCTGAACAAAATGCATACCTCCATACAATCTTGTGAACTACATTAGATTAGCATGAGCGCTGCAATATGTCAAGGGCGGCAATGTGACAGTTCGTTTGCATTTTTGACCAAGATATGATATATTCTGTCATAACATAAAAAAATCAGGGGGTGGAGTTGCTTTGGCATATGACAAGCAGCTTGTTGCGGGCAAGCTGAGAAGATGGGAAAAATATCTTAACCGCTTCCGTTTGCCGCAATGGGATGATATACCCGATTTCGGATTATATATGGAGCAGGTGATAGTCCTGCTGAAAAAGTATTTGGACTATCTGCCGCCGGAATTGAAGGAGGAGCAGATAATAACCGCAGCCGCAATAAATAATTATGTGCGCACAAAGGTTATGCCCGGGCCGGACAAAAAGAAATATTACAGAATACACGTTGCCTACCTTATAATAATCTGTTCGCTCAAGCAAAATCTAAGCCTTGCCATGCTGCAAAAGATAATTCCAATGGGCATAAACGAGGACGAGGTAAAGGAAATATACGAATCCTTCGCAAAGCGGCATAATCTTGCCGCGCAGTATTTTGTGGAGCAGGTGCGGCTGACCGCGGGAAGCATACTGGATCACGACGAAAAAAGCGAGCTGGATGCAAAGGACACAAACGACATGATAACATTTGCGGCGGTGATAAGCTGCTTTTCGCGCCTGCTTGCGGAAAAGCTGCTGCTGCTGGACGGCAAAACGGTTGAGGACGGCGGAAGCTTGGAGATTGAGGAGTAAAATATGAGCGAAATAGTGATAAGCACGGCAAAAACGGAAGATGCAGCGGAGCTTAACCGCATAGAATGTGCGGCGTTCCCGCCTGCCGAGGCTGCAAGCCTTGAATCCTACAAGTACAGGATAGCAAATATAAGCGACTGGTTTTTGAAGGCGGAGGAGGACGGCAAAATCGTCGGCCTTATATGCTGCCGCCCCGTTGCCATTGAGGGCGTGACGGACGATATGTATGAGCCGGAGCCGATAGAGGACGGCAGGGTCATATGCATACTGAGCGTTGCAACCGAACCCGCATTGCAGAGGCACGGCATAGCCGCCAAGCTGATAGAGGCGCTTATTGCCAAGGCCAAGGCAAGCGGCATGGACGCGGTTTCGCTTGCCTGCAAGGATGCGCTTGTGCATTATTATGCCAAATTCGGCTTTGTGCTTAACGGCGTTTCGGCATCGGAGCATGGCGGCGCCAAGTGGAACGACATGATATTGAGGTTTTAAGCTACAAAAGCAAATAAAAAAGGCAGCGTGCGCTGCCTTTTTTGCGTGTCCTTTAATCGAAGAATGCAACAGCCCTTACGGGAGCGCCGTCCGCATTTTCCCATTTAAGCGGCAATGCGAAGAACCAAAACGGCTCGCTTCCGCATTTATCAAGATTCGTAAGGTTTTCTATATTGACTATATCGTGCCCGGCAAACAGCCTTTTGTGCCGCGTAAGCTTAGCGTCGGCAATCGGGTCAACGCCTATAACGTCAAACCCTATGCCCTTTTTGTTTGTGGTTAATATAAAGTCAATAACCCCGTCGTCTATGCAGGGATAGTCGCCGTAATATTCCTCCGTACCCCAGCGCTTATCCCAGCCAAGGTTGAACAGCAGATAGTCCGCCGCCCTTGCATGGGCAAGCCTTGGCTCTATCTCGCGCATTGTTATGCCGTCTCCCTCTTTAATGTGGCGGCAGTCTATAACTATTGCGCGGCCCACGAATTGGCTCACGGGGAAGGCGTCAAGCGTTGTGCGCCCGCCGAAAATATGCGAAGGCGGGTCAACGTGCGTTCCCGTGTGGGAATACATGCAAAGCAGCGTTTCCTTAAAGCCGTCCTTTTCGTATGAATTGGCGGGTATAAGCCTTGGCTGCTCCGTGCCCGGGTAAACGGGCATGGCCTCGGATATGGTATGCGTAAGGTCTATTACTTTCATACTGCGTGCCTTTGGCTTACGCCATCAGCGCCTCCATTTCGTCTATAAGCTCGCCGAAAAGCTTCAGCGCCTCGTTCACGGGGGCGGCGGTGGTCATATCAACGCCCGCAAGCTTCAGTATGCTTATGGGATCCATGCTGCCGCCGGCCGACAGGAACTTTTTGTAATCGGCAACGGCCGTTTCGCCCTCGGCAAGTATGCGGTTGGCAATGGCGCAGGCGGCGGAGAAGCCCGTGGCGTACTGGAATACATAGAAGTTATAGAAGAAGTGCGGTATGCGCGCCCATTCTTCGGCAATTTCCTTATCAACGGTTATGCCGTCGCCAAAGTAGAACTTGTTCAGCTCATAATACTTATCGCAAAGCGCATCCGCCGTAAGCGCGGAGCCGGATTCGGCAAGCCTGCTCATGAACAGCTCAAATTCCGCAAACATGGTCTGGCGGTATACCGTGCCGCGGAAGCTTTCGAGGAAGTGGTTGATAAGGTATGCGCGCTCGCGCTTATCGGTGGTGTTGTTAAGCAGATATTTGACCAGCAGCACCTCGTTGCAGGTGGAGGCAACCTCCGCCACGAATATAACATAATCCGCATTGCAGGGCGGCTGATGCTTTATGGAATGATAGGAATGCAGCGCGTGACCCATTTCGTGCGCAATGGTGAACATGCTGTCCAGCGTATCCTGCTGATTGAGCAATACAAACGGATGCGGATCGCCTGCGGAGGAATATGCGCCGCTGCGCTTGCCTTCGTTTTCGTAAACGTCTATCCAGCGGTTGTTGAAGCCTTCCTTCAATATGTCAATATAATCCTGGCCGAGCGGTGCAAGCGCCTTGATTATAATCTCCTTGGCTTCCTCGTAGGGTATCTTCTTTGTGGCGTCGCTTACTATGGGCGTGTAAAGATCATACATATGCAGCTCGTCAACGCCCATAAGCTTTTTGCGCAGGTTAACGTACTTGTGCAGATACTCAATGTTGTTATGCACGGCGTCTATCAGGTTATGGTAAACCTGCACGGGCACTTCGGTTTCATCAAGCGCAGCCTCCAGCGTGGAATCATAATGCCTTGCCTGCGCATTGAATATAAGGGCCTTCATCTGCGCGTCAAGGAACGCGGCGGTGGTGTGCTTAAACGATGCAAACGTATGATACATCGATTCAAACGCGGCCTTGCGAACGTTTACGTCCTCGTTTTCCATAAGGGGGATGAATGAACCCTGCGTGACCTGCAGCGCGTTGCCATCGGCATCGTGGATATCGGGGAAGCGGATGTCCGCATTGCGGAAGGCGGAGCCTATTTCGCCGGGTGCATTGCTCATCTGCCCGGCAAGGGCCATTATGCGTTCCTCGGCGTTGCTCAGTGTATGCGCTTTGCGGCGGCGTATGCTGCTCAGCAGGCGCTCATATTCTTTAAGCTCCTTCTTTTCGCTCATAAACGCTTCAAGCTTAGCGTCGTCAATGGCTATTATTTCGGGTACGACGAACGAATACGCGCTTTCGTATGCCACAAGGAAGCTCATCAGCTTGCCCTTCATGGCGTTATAGAAGCTGTTCGCCGTATCCTCATCGGACTTACGCATGGCGTAATTGGCAATGTAGCCTATCTTTTTCATGCTTTCATCGCGCGCCCTAAGGAAGGATAAAAGCATATCCGCGCTTTCGCCAAGCTTCCCATTGTAGGCTTCCGCCATGGGAATATACTTTTTCGCTTCCTCAAGCGCCTTTTCCCAAAGCTCGTCCGTTGCAAAAAAGTCCTCCGTCGCCCAAGTGTATTGCTTGTCCACCTCGCTGCGCTTGGGTATCTTTTTCTGTTCTGCCATTTGCGTATATCTCCTTTTCTTTTTATTCGGGATACGATAAGGCTATTGTATCATGTTTTTCATTTATAAGCATCTTTTTCGAATAATATTATTGACAACTATATCGGATGCCGATATAATACATATATCAATAACCGATATAACGGCAAGCGATAATAAGGAGTACAAATGAAAGAATAGA
>CABSAH010000057.1 GCA_902475645.1 uncultured Christensenellaceae bacterium
GCTGCAAATACAGGCGGGCAAGCATTATAAAAAAGGACGATTTTTTGGAGGAGGTATCCCATGCCGAACTGGACGGCTGAACAGCAGCGCGCAATATCCGCCGATGGCAATCTGCTCGTCAGCGCGGGCGCGGGCAGCGGCAAAACCGCCGTGCTTACCGCGCGCATAGTGCGCCTTATACGCGGCGGGGAAAGCATAAATTCAATACTGTGCGTAACGTTTACCAACGCCGCCGCCGCAGAGATGAAAAAGCGCATAGAAAAAAGCCTTGCCCATGCCGCAGCGGAGGCGGAGGGCGAGGAGGCGGAAAAGCTTTACCGTGCTTCGCGCGGCGCAAGCGCCGCTAACATATCCACGCTCCATGCGTTCTGCACGCAGGTGCTGAGAAGGCATTTCAACCTTGTTGGGCTTGACCCGGCGTTCCGCGTGGCGGATGCGGGGGAAACGGCAATACTGCGCCAAAATGCATATGACGAGCTGGTGGAGGATTGCTATGCAGCGGGCGGGAGCCGCTTCAATCTGCTTATGGAAGGGCTTGGCGGGGATGAGCACGCGAAGGATTATATATACGCCGTTTATGATTTTGCCCGTTCGCAGATAGACCCGTATGCATGGCTTGACGCCGCGCTTACGCAATACGATATAAACAGCCGCGATGAATTGCTCCGCTCCGATGCGGCGGCGGGCTTGGTTAAAAGGAGCATGGCGAAAATTGCCAATAGGTGCGACGTGCTGCAAGCCGCCCGCGATGAAATGATGCAATACGGCGCGGAAAAGCCCGCGGCGTTTATAGACGGGGAGCTGCTTACCGCGCGCTCGCTTCTGCTATGCACAAACGCAGCGGAGCTTGCCGCCGCGCTTGAAACATTCGCGTTCGGCAAAGGGCGCATAAATTGGGACGGGCTTAGCGGCCCCCTCCGCACAGCGGCGGATAAAGCGCGCAAAGACATGAAGAGGGAGATAGCCGAGGCGCAGGAATTCTGGTGCGGGAATGATTATATTGAAACAATACGCCTGCACAGGCCGCTTATTGAGGAGCTTTGCGGCTTTATAAAGGAGCTTGACGAACGCTATGCGCAAAAGAAGCTTGAAGCGGGCTGCATAGATTACGGCGACATGGAGCATAAATGCCTTGCCGTGCTTAAAAACAGCGAAGCGCGGGAGGAATACAGCCGCCGCTTTACCCACGTTTTTATGGATGAATATCAGGACTGCAACCCCGTTCAGGAAAGCATACTGAACAGCATAGCAAACGGCGGGTCAACGTTCCTTGTCGGGGACGTTAAGCAGTCCATATACCGCTTCCGCCTGGCGGAGCCTGCGCTGTTCATGCGGCGGTATGCGGATTATCAGCAAAACAAGGGCGGGGAGCTGATATGCCTTAACCATAATTTCCGCAGCGCGTGCGGCGTTATAAACGCGGTAAACAGCCTGTTTTCCGCAATTATGCACAGCGAGGCGGGGGAGATAGAATACGATGACGAGGCCGCGCTTAAATTCGGCAGGAACGACGGCGGGGAGGATGAAACCCGCGCGGAATTCCTTCTGCTGGACATGATGGATGCCCAAGAGGAGGACGGGGAAACGGAAACGGATGCAGCGGCGGCGGAGGCGGCGGCAGCGGCGCGGCGCATACACGAATTGATGGAAACGGAGCGGGTGAAGGACGCCGCCACGGGCGGGGAACGCCCGCTTAAATACAGCGACTTTGCCGTGCTTCTGCGCTCCTATAAGCGCAGCGCGGAAACATGGATGCGCACCCTTGCGGCCAACGGCATACCCGCGTATGCGTTGCTCTCGGACGGGTACTTCGATGCAATAGAGGTGCGCGTTTTCATGGATTTACTGCGCATTATAGATAACCGCAGGCAGGATATACCGCTTGCGGCGGTGCTGCGCTCCCCCATAGGCGGCTTTGACGAAAGGGAGCTTATTGCGCTTAAAACGGATTTTCCCGCCCCGACGGAGCATGAGGACGACTGGGCATGGATAGACCGCATACACGCGGCGGCGGCAGCCGGCGGGGAGCTTGGGCAAAAGGCAAAGCGCTTTGCCGACAGGCTTGAGCATTACAGGCGGGAGGCTAAGCTATTGAGCGCGGAGGCGCTTATAGGTATGCTGCTGGACGAAACCGGATACGGCGAATACTGCGCGGCAATGCCCGGCGGCAGGCAGCGGCAGGCCAATTTGGAAGCGCTGTGCGAACGCGCGCGCGCCTGCGCCGCGGCGGGGGTAAGGAGCCTTGGCGGGTTCCTGAGCTACATGGAAAAGGTACACACGGCCAATGCTTACGGCGCGCCGCAAACGGGCGGGGCGAACGTTGTAAGCATAATGAGCATACACGCAAGCAAGGGGCTTGAATTCCCCTATGTTATAATAGGCGGGCTTAATTCGCAATTCGTGCGCGATGATAAGGATAATCTGATATGCGAAAAGGAGCTTGGCATAGGCGCGCGCCTTATATCGGGCGAAATAAAGCAGCAATCGTTCATGTATGACGCCGTAACCGCCGCGCTTTCCGCCAAAGCTACGGCGGAGGAAATGCGCGTGCTTTACGTTGCCATGACGCGCGCGCGGGAACGGCTTATAATGCTGTGCGCGGCTAAGGACGGCGCAAGGCTTGTGAACCAGGCGCTTGCCCCGCAGACGCAAAGCAGTATAATGGTGCAAAGGAGCTTTGCAAGCTGGATACTTGGGCATATTCTGCGCTCAAAGGATGGCAACGGCATACGCGAAAAATACGGCTTTGCGCCCGTATTCGGCGACGGCGTGCATATTCGGGCGCGGTGCATACCCGCTCCGCTGGCCGCATACGGCGGGGGCGCAATGGATGAGGATGGCTACAACGCATTTGTAAAGGACGCGCTAAAGCACGCGGACAATGCAGAAAGCCGCAAATTCTTTATGCGCACATATGCCCATGCTCAGGACGTTGGGCTGCCGGGAAAGCTATCCGTAACGGGGCTTAGCGGCACGGAGCATACGGAGCTTAACGATGCGCCGCGGTTTGCGCGGGAAAATAGCGTTGCGCCCGTGCAGCTCGGCACGGCGGTGCACGAAATAATGCGCCGGCTGCCGCTTGATAAGCCTATTACGGAGCAAAGCGTTGCGGAGCTTGCAAAAGCGCTGGTAAAGGCGGGCATAATGGACGAGGCCGCGGCGGGCATAGTGCCCGTGCGTTCCGTTGCGGCGTTTTTCGGCGGGGAGCTGGGGCAAAGGCTCCTGCGTGCGGAAACCGTGCGGCGGGAGACGGAGTTCAATCTGCGCATTGGGGCGCGGGAGCTGCTGGGCGCGGATACGGACGAGGCGGTGCTTTTGCAGGGCGTTATAGACTGCTGCTTCATCGAAAACGGCGAATGGGTGCTTATTGACTATAAGACCGACAGGGTGGATAAAAATTACAGCGCATACGATGCCGCAAAAAGGCATTTTGCGCAGCTGGGGCTATATAAAAAGGCGCTTGAGCGGCTTACGGGGCGCAGGGTGGCGCATAGCTACATATACCTTTTCAGCATAGGCGAAGCGATAGAATACAGCGAGGATTTTTAGCATGGAATACCGACATACGGTAAGCCGTATTATACGCCAAACGGCGGATGAGCTGCGCCCGATTTCATGCGAGGAGGCTGAAATTGAGGCGCGCGAGCTTGTTATGCACGCATTGGGGATTGAAAGCCGCGCGGAGCTTGCCGCAGGCGTAAATAAAAGCATGGATGCGGAGCAATGCGCAAGGCTGAAGGAATACGTTTTGCGCCGAACGGCGGGCGAGCCGCTGCAATACATATTGGGCTTTTGGGAATTCATGGGGCTTAGGTTCAAAACGGATGCGCGCGCGCTGATACCGCGTCAGGATACGGAAACGCTGTGCGAGGAGGCGGTTGAGCTTATACGGCGGCGCGGCTACGCAAGCTGCCTTGATATGTGCGCGGGCTCGGGCTGCATAGGCATAAGCATTGCAAGGCTTTGCGGCATAGATGTTACGCTTGCGGATATAAGCGAAGCGGCGCTTGAGCTTTGCCGCGAAAATGCGGAGGCGAACGGCGTTGACGTGCGCACGGTATGCAGCGATTTGTTCTTAGGCATTGCCGATAAATACGATATAATAGTATGCAACCCGCCCTACCTTACGGCGAACGACATGGCCTCGCTTCAAAGGGAGCTTGCGTTTGAACCTGCAAACGCGCTTTACGGCGGGGAGGATGGGCTGGATTTTTACAGGCGCATAGCCAAAACCTATGCGGATAAGCTGAAGCCGAACGGGGCGCTGGCGCTGGAGGTGGGCATCCGTCAGGCGGGGGCGGTTGCGGATATGCTTGGCGGGGCAAGAATAGTTAAGGATATACGCGGCATAGAGCGGGCGGTGATAAAGGAATGGGAATAAAGCGCTTTATAATTATAATATCGGCGGCGCTTGCGCTGATGCTTGCGGCGGGCTGTGCGCAGCGGGCGGCGGAATACGTAAGCATACCCGCGGCCGCGCCCACGCTTATGCCGGAGGCGCCCGTGCAAACGGTAAAACCCACGCCCACGGCAGTGCCCACGCCCACGGCAACGCCAAAGCACACGGCAGAACCCACGCCCGAGCCTACGCCCGAAATACGGCGGGCGACGGTGGGCTTCGTTGGGGATATACTTATGATGACGCGGCAGATAGCGGACGCCAAGACCGAAACGGGCTATGATTTCAGCGAATGCTTTTTGCCCATGAGGGATGTGTTTGAAGCGGTGGACATAATGTGCGCGGACTTTGAGGGCACGCTTGGCGGGGAGGAGGCGGGCTATACGCAGCCAAGGGCTACCCCCGCCCCCGCAACGGAGGAAAACCCGAACCCCACCAATCCGCCCATGCAAAGCTTCAGCGCGCCGGACGAGCTGGCAAAAAACCTTTTCGATGCGGGCATAGACGCCGTTACAACCGCCAACAACCACGCCATGGACCGCGACGATGCGGGGCTTTTCCGCACGATACGGGTGCTTAGGGCGGCGGGCATAAAAACGGTGGGCACGGCGCTTAGCATGGAGGACTTCCTTACGCCGTGCATCATTGAAAAAAACGGCATAAAAATAGGGCTGATAGGCGCAACGCAGATACTCAACAGCACCGCGCCCAAGATAGACGCCGAAAACAGGGACTTTGCGCTGACGCGGCTTGACGAGAAAATGGTAAAAAGTCAAATATCGGCTTGCACGGGGGCGGGTGCGGAGTTTATAATCGTAATGGTGCATTGGGGCTATGAACACCAAAGCAGAGAGGATGAAGCCCAGCGCAGATACGCCGCAAGGCTGACGGAATGGGGCGCGGACGCCGTAATAGGCGCACATTCGCATTGCCCGCAGCCCATGGAATGGCTTGAAGCGGAGCGGAACGGGAAGGCGATAAGGGTGCCGATTGTGTATTCGCTTGGGAACTTCATATCCAATATGTCGCAGGAGCATGCCAAAATAGGCGTATTTGCGCGGATAAGCATAACAAAGGACGAAGGCGGCGTGCGCTGCGACGAGCTTGCGTGCCTGCCCGTGTATTGCTGCCGTGCAATGCCGGCGGACGGCGGCAGGGAAATTCACAGAACGCTGCCGTGCTTAGCCGAAAACGGAGCGGTTGTGAACGGCTTCAGCATGGACGAAGGCGTGCATAGAGCCATGCAGAAGGCATACGACCACGTTGCGGCGGTATGCATAGGCGAAAGGGAAGATATACACATGATTGAACGGAGCGAAATTTATGCTGGAGAAGCTTAAAGGAATAAAGGAAAGATACGAGCAGCTTACGGCGCTTTTGAGCGACCCCGCCGTGATAGGCGACCAGAACCGCTACCGCGAGCTGAGCAAGGAGCAGGCGGGACTGACGGACATAGTTGACGCATACGACGAATATATGGCGGCGGAGGCCGAGGCGGAGGGCTGCAAGGCCATGCTGGAGGATACCGACGACGCTGCCATGCGCGAAATGATACACGAGGAGCTGAACGGGCTGAGCGCAAGGGAGCAGGAGCTGAGCGAGCGGCTGAAGGTTATGCTCCTGCCCAAGGACCCAAACGACGATAAGGACGTTATAATGGAAATACGCGCGGGCACGGGCGGCGAGGAGGCGGCGCTTTTCGGCGCGGATTTATTGCGCATGTATACCCGCTATGCCGAGCGGCACGGCTACAAGGCCGAAATGCTGAACGAAAACTATACCGAAAAGGGCGGCGTGAAGGAGGTTGTGCTTTCGCTTCAGGGCAAGGGCGCATACAGCCGCATGAAGTTTGAAAGCGGAGTACATAGGGTGCAGCGCGTGCCGGAAACGGAATCGCAGGGGCGAATACACACAAGCGCGGCAACGGTTGCGGTGCTGCCGGAGGCGGAGGACGTGGAGGTTGAAATTAACCCGAACGATTTGCAGATAGATACATACCGAAGCGGCGGCGCGGGCGGTCAGCACGTAAACAAAACCGAAAGCGCAATAAGGATTACGCATATACCGACGGGGCTTGTTGTGCAATGTCAGGACGAGCGCAGCCAGCATAAGAACCGCGATAAGGCCATGCGCGTGCTTAAAAGCAGGCTGCTGGAGCTTTACCAAAGCAAGGCGGCGGAGGCGGAGGCGGACGAGCGCAAGAGCCAGGTAGGTTCGGGCGACCGCAGCGAGCGCATACGCACATATAATTTCCCGCAAAGCAGGGTTACGGACCACCGCATAGGGCTTACGCTGTATAAGCTGGAAACGTTCCTTGACGGGGACATGGACGAAATAATAGACGCGCTCATTTTGGCGGAGCGCACGCGGCAGCTATCCTCCGCGGAGGAATAACGCCGCATAAGGCAGGGAGGCAGGCAATGAAAACGCGGTACGCAAACGCCGTTACGCAATACGAAAACGGCACAATGCTCGGCGGCAGGATAATAAGGGAAGGCGGGCTGGTTGCTTTCCCCACGGAAACGGTATACGGGCTTGGCGCGAACGGGCTGAACGGCGAAGCGGTGCTGAAGATATTCGCCGCCAAGGGCAGACCCGCGGATAATCCGCTGATACTGCACATTGCAAAAAAGAGCGGGCTGAAGCCGCTGTGGAGCCACGTTCCCGAAAACGCGCGCATACTTGCGGATACGTTTTGGCCCGGGCCGCTCACCATGATATTCAAAAAAAGCTCCGCCGTGCCTTATGAGGTAACGGCGGGGCTTGATACGGTTGCGGTGCGTATGCCGCTGAACAGGACGGCGCGCGCGCTTATAAACGCGGCGGGTGTACCCATAGCCGCGCCGAGCGCCAACCTGAGCGGTAAGCCCAGCCCCACAACGGCGGAGCACGTTAAGCAGGATATGGACGGCAGGGTTGATTTGATAATAGACGGCGGGCCGTGCAAATACGGGCTGGAATCGACCGTTATAAGCCTTATTGGGCGGCCGACCATACTGCGCCCGGGCGCGGTAACCAAGGAGATGCTTGAAGCGGTCATAGGCCCCGTTGATGTGGCGCACGCGGTGCTTTCCCCAATGAGGGAGGGCGAAACGGCGGCAAGCCCCGGCATGAAATACCGCCACTATGCGCCCGATGCGCAGGTGGTGGTTGCCGAAGGCAGGGAACGGGAGATAGCGGCCAAAATATGCCGCGAATACGATGCGCGCGAGGGCGTGGGCGAAGAATGTATTATTTTTGCCACAAAGCAGACGCAGCCCTTTTACAGGGGGCGCAACTGTGTTATAATAGGGGACAGGAACGAGCCTGCAACGCTGTGCGCATCGCTGTTTTACAGCCTTAGGGAATACGGCGGCAGGGCGGACGTTATATTTGCGGAGGCTCTGCCTAATGACGACATGGGCCTTGCGTACATGAACCGGCTGCTGCGCGCGGCAGGGTTCAATATAATTTAATATTACGAACCGGATATATGCCGACGGCGGATAAAACGCATAGGCTCCGGAAAACAGATTGAAACAGGGAAGGTTGGTACGGAATGGAGCGGAGAATAGGAATAGGCTGCGACCACGGCGGGTTTGCTCTTAAAAAGGAGTTGATCCCGTTTATTGAATCACTCGGCTACGAAACGATAGACATTGGCTGCTACGATGAAAACAGCGTTGACTATCCGGACGTAGCCTTTTCTTTAGCCGAAAAAGTGGGCGCGGGCGACATTTCCCGGGGAATAATAGTGTGCGGCACGGGTATAGGCGTAAGCATATGCGCAAACAAGGTGCGCGGCGTGCGCTGTGCGCTTTGCACGGATGAAACCATGGCGCGCCTTACGCGCGAGCATAACGACACCAACATGCTGGCGCTTGGCGGAAGAATAGTTGGCACGGAGCTTGCAAAGGGCATTGTTAAGGCGTGGCTTGAAACGGAATTTTCAAACGGGCAGCGGCACATTAACCGCATAGCCAAAATAAGCCGATACGAGAACAAATAAATTTATATAAGGAGACGCAAATGAGTACGGTACATGTTATCAATCATCCCCTTGTGCAGCATAAGCTGACATTCCTAAGGGATAAGAACACGGGTTCAAAGGAATTCCGCGCGCTGGTGGAGGAACTGGCAATGCTGCTTACATATGAAGCGACGCGGGATCTTCCCCTTAAAAAGGTGCAGACGGAAACGCCCGTTGCAATGGCTACCACGGAGGTGCTTTCCGGCAAAAAGCTGGGCATAGTTCCAATACTCCGCGCGGGTCTTGGCATGGTGGACGGTATGCTGAGCCTTATACCTGCGGCGAAGGTGGGTCACGTTGGCCTTTACCGCGACCCCGAAACGCTAAAGCCCGTTGATTATTACTGCAAGCTGCCTTCCGATATAGAGGAGCGCGACATAATAATAGTAGACCCCATGCTGGCTACCGGCGGCAGCGCGGTTGCGGCGATAGACGTTATAAAGCGCGCGGGCTGCAAGAACATAAAGCTTGTTAACCTGATTGCCGCGCCCGAGGGCATAAAGGTTGTGCAGGCGGCGCATGACGACGTGGATATATACGTTGCGCATATTGACGATTACCTCAACGACCATGGCTACATAGTGCCCGGCCTTGGCGACGCGGGCGACAGGCTGTTCGGCACAAAGTAAAAAAGAAAGACAATCAACTCCTCATATTTGCTTTATCTTATCCGCTGACGGGCGGCCATTGGCCGCCCGTTGGTGGGTTTTTGGAAAAAAAGAAATAATGTAAGGTACGGTTCAACCCCTCCGTCAATTCGCTATCGCTCATTGCCACCTCCCCGTTCGGGGAGGCTGACTCCCTCCGTCTTTTGCTTCGCAAAATCCACCTCCGAACCGCACCCCTTTCGACTGCTCATTTCATTCGCAGCCACTTTCCCCGCACGCGGGGACAGCTTTTGGCGGTGTTGCACAACTAAAAGGCGCCACCGCTTGCGGGGGAGCTGGCACGGTGCAAGCCGTGACTGAGGGGGAACGGTAAAAAAGCACAAAACAGCTCCCCAACCGCACCCCTTTCGGCCACTCGCTTTGCTCGTGTCCACTTTCCCCGTAAACGGGGACAGCTTTTGGGCGGTGGTTGCACCCAAAAGGCTCCCCAAACGGGGAGCTGTCGCCGCAAGGCGACTGAGGGGTTGACGGAAAACGGAGAAGCCCCGACGCAACCCCTCCGTCAATTCGCTATCGCTCATTGCCACCTCCCCTTGCAGGGCAGGCTTAATGTAAGAGATTGTAAGACGCATCCAAAAGGCTCCCCGGACGGGGAGCTGTCGCCGCAAGGTGACTGAGGGGTTGAAACAAGCAAAGAGCTGCAAGCTTCTTTTAACTCCCTCCGTATTTTGCTTCGCAAAATCCACAACGCTGGTTGGAATATGGTCGTCTTGCGGCGCTATCGCTTGCAACACT
>CABSAH010000058.1 GCA_902475645.1 uncultured Christensenellaceae bacterium
AAATGAAGCGCCGCCAGTGCCATATGGTAATAGTTACCGATGAATACGGCGGAACGATGGGCTGCCTTACTATGGAGGACGTGTTAGAGCAGCTTGTGGGCGACATTTGGGACGAAACGGACGACATTGAGCCGGAGATAACCCAAACGGGCGACGATACATACGACGTGGACGGCGACATGCGCATAGAGGACTTCCTTGACGAAATGGACATAGACGACCGCGACTTTGACGACGATAACGCCACCGTGGGCGGCTGGGCGATTGAGATGCTGGGCGACTATCCCAAGGTTGGGGATATGTTTGAATACGAAAACCTGACCATAACGGTCAAAAAGCTGCAAAACCGCCGCGTTGTGCTTGTGGGGGTAAAGGTTTGGCCCGTTAAGGAAGAGGATGAGGAAGAAGAATTATAATAAGGCCGATAAGCTTCGGCGGCTCCGTGAATTGACGGAACCGCCTTTTTTATGTGGGCTGTTAAAAATCTATTAACTTTTATTCTTTGCCCATATATGGTAAAATAAATAAAATAGCATCATTATGCAGCGGAGGAATATGAAACGGTTGATTTATGCGCTGCTGGCGCTGCTGCTTGCGGCGTCAATGGCGGGCTGCGGCGAAGAAGCGCAGGAGCAGCATATAAATATAGGCAACATGGAAAGCGGCGCGGGCATAACCTGCGCGGCGGATCTTGCCGCTTTTTTTGAATCCGGCGGAGAAAGGGCCGTGCTTGCGCGCTCCGTGGATATGGGGGACGCCATGCTTACGCTTAGCGCCGCGCGCGGGCATATAACAATAGAAGGCCACGGCAACACCATATCCGGCAATGCGGATTGCGTTATACGCATGGAGGACGGCGCAAGCATTGCGCTTGAGGACGTGAACATAACGGCTGGCGCGGCGGGCATAGGCGGGCTTGGCTCCGGCAAAATATCCGGCAAGGGCGCCATAAACGCGGTTGCTCATGCGGCGGACTTTGCCGGCGGCATGGAATTCGGCGAGGGCAGCCGGTTTTACATTAAAAGCAACCGCGGCTGCGCCATACGCGCGGGCAGGCTGGAGCTTAGCAGGGACGCGGCGGTATATGCGCACGGCGGAGAGAGCGCAAGCGCCGTGAATGTATTTGAAGAGGATATAGTGCTCAGCGAAGGCGCGCTGCTGGAGACCGTTACGGACGTGAACTACAATGCGCTGAAATGCACCGGAGCGCTTGTTATGCAAAACGGCTCCGCACTAAAGGTGAAGAACAACGGCGAATATCACGGCGCGGAGCTTAACGAAATTGAGCTTTACGGCGTTACAAGCATAGAAGCGGACGGTGGAGACAAGGGCGTTGGCTTGTTTGCGTTCAGCGCGGGCGGCGATTATTACGCCGTTGGCCATTGCGCGCCCGAAATGGTTATAGAAACGGGCAACGGCAGCGTTACGTTTGTAGGCGATGCGGCGGATATACCCGAGCCTACGCCCGAACCCACCCCAACACCTGAGGAATAAACAAAATAACCAAGCCGAACGGCGAAAGGAGAAGGCATGGGCAGACAGACGCGCAGACCGAGTTTTCGCGCGGTACGCAGGCGCAAATACATTGCACGCAGGATAATGGTGCTTATATTGCTTGCGGGCGTGATAGTGGGGCTTGTATTTTTGGCCAAGGCATTGTTTTCGGGCAAGGTGAAGCCAAACGGCGCGGCAACGCCCACGCCGGAGCTGAGCCAAGCGCCCGCAGAGCCAACGCCCACGCCTAAGCCAACGCCCACGCCGGAGCTTGACGCGGCGCTGACCGTGACCGAGCAGGGCGCGGACGCATTGAGCCAAATGGGGTTCCATTCGGAAGTATTCGTGCGGCGCGACCAGGTGACCTCCTATACGCGGGAGGATAGCATATACTTTGGCCGCGGCGATAAATACAGCAGTCTAAAGGGCGTTATAACCTACGGCGGGAATAACTTCCGCTCCTCATTTGCATACGGCAGCGTGAATGCGCTCAGCGGCCAGCTTACCACGGCATGGGAAAACAGCATAGGCCAGCTTGACTGCGGTACGGACGGCATATGGACGGGCACGGGCTGGACGGGTATGCCCATAATTATACAATGGGACGGCGAAACGCGCCCGCTGCTTGGCATTGCGGAGGAGTTTAAGGCTAAGGACGGCTTTACAGAGGTCATATACCCCGCAATGGACGGCAAGATATATTTCTTTGAGCTGAATACGGGCAAGGCCACGCGCAGCCCCATTGATACGGGCGTTGTGAACAAGGGCACTGCGGCGCTCGATCCGCGCGGCTATCCGCTGCTGTATTTGGGGCAGGGCGTGCAAAGCACAAGCGCGGAAGGCACATACGGCGCATGGTTCAGGGTGATAAGCCTTATAGACAATAGCGTTATAAGCACCTTCGGCGGCAGGGACCCCGCATCAAACCGCCAATGGCAGGCGTATGATTCCTCGCCCATATTCGCCTCCGATGCGGATACGCTGATTATAGGCGGCGAAAACGGGCTGCTGTATACCGTTAAGCTCAATACAAAATTCGATAAGGAAGCGGGAAGCATAAGCGTTGAACCCGGCAGGCTTGTAAAATACCGCTATCATTTTTCGGGCTATTCGGATAGCGACGGTGCGCGCTGGTACGGAATAGAAAGCTCCGTGGCGGCATGGCATCAATATGCGTTCTTCACGGATAACGGCGGTATGCTGCAATGCGTTGACCTTAACAGCATGACGCTTAAATACGCCGCGGATATGGATGGCGACGGCGACGCGGGCGTTGTTATGGAAGAAAGCGCCAATGATAATACCGTATTCCTCTATGCCGCAAATAAGGCGGACGGCAGGGACGCCACGGAAGGGCGGGACAAGGCATATATCCGCAAGGTGGACGGCCGCACGGGCGCGATAGAGTGGAGTCAAGCGTTCGATGCCTCCGCGGAAAACGCGGGCGGTGCATACGCGCCCGTGCATATAGGCAAAAATGAGCTGAACGGCACGGTGATAGCGAGCATGAGCGCCGTTAAGCTGACCGACGGCACGGACGGCGGGCTGATAGTTGCGCTTGATAAATCCACGGGCGAAGAAAAATGGCGCGTGGAGCAGGCGGACGGCATATGGAGCGCGCCCGTTGCGATATACGATGAAAACGGCAAGGGCTATATACTGCAATGCGACCGCGGCGGCAAGCTGACGCTTTACAGCGGCATAGACGGGCAGCAGATGTGCCGTATAGATTTGGGCTCGCGCATTGAATCCACCCCCGCGGTATTCAATAATACGCTTGTTGTTGGCACGCGCGGCGTGGACGGCAGCGGGCAGGGGCCAAAAATAGTGGGCATAAGAATAGGATAGCGCAAGGCGGCGCGTGCGGCGGCACAGCCGCTCCTTTTTATGCAATAAGGCTAAAAAAGGGCAGCGGGCGCGGGCTTTGTGAAATCAATTCAAAATAATGAAAAAGGGATACATTTATCGCCCTTTGTGCGGTAAAATCATATTATATGGGTCAAGGGAGATGGAATGAGCATGGCGTACCTGTCGCTTAAAAACGTTACCAAGGAATACCACAGCGGTGAGGTAACGATAAAGGCGCTGTCCGGCGTTAATCTTGAAATAGAGGAAGGCGAGCTTTGCGTTATAGTGGGGCCCTCGGGCGCGGGCAAAACAACGCTTTTGAACATATTGGGCGGTATGGATAGCTGCACGGGCGGCGAGGTGGTGCTGGACGGGGAGCATATTGAAAAATACGACCGCCGCGCGCTTACCACCTATCGGCGGGATACGGTGGGCTTTGTTTTCCAGTTCTATAATCTGGTGCAGAACCTTACCGCGCTTGAAAACGTGGAGCTGGCAAGCCAAATATGCAAGGAGCCCCTGCCGCCAAAGGATGTGCTTATCCGCGTGGGCCTTGGCGAAAGGCTGTCCAACTTCCCAGCGCAGCTATCGGGCGGCGAGCAGCAGCGCGTGGCGATTGCGCGCGCGCTTGCAAAGAACCCAAAGCTTATGCTGTGCGATGAGCCTACCGGCGCGCTTGATTACCAAACGGGCAAGCAGGTATTGAAGCTTTTGCAGGATACCTGCCGAAAGAGCGGCATGACCGTTATTATAATTACGCATAACTCGGCCCTTGCGCCGATGGCGGACAGGGTGGTACACGTTAAAAACGGCACCGTCGCATCGGTTGAGCTGAACGAAAAGCCGATACCTATACAGGATATAGAATGGTAAAGGAGATAGCATGAACGCGCTTACGCTAAAAAACCTGCTGCGTGAAATAAAGCGTACCTTTACCAAATTCCTTTCTATTTTTGCAATATGCGCGCTGGGCGTTGCATTCTTTGCGGGAATAAGGGCCACCAGCCCGGATATGAAGGAAGCGGGGGACAGGCTTTATAACACATATAACCTTTCTGACATAAGCGTTATTTCAACATCCGGCCTTACGGCGGGCAATATCCGCGACCTTGAAAAAATAGAGGGCGTAAAGGCCGTGCGCGCGGCGCTTTTTGTGGACGCAATGGCAAAGGGAACGGGCGAAAAGGAGAAGAACATTCGCCTGTACTCAATGCCCATAAAGCTTAAAAACGAATATGCCCCGCTTATAGAGCTGATACCCGATTACGGCATAGATACATCGCCCGAATACGCTATGAACGGGGTTGAAATAGTATCGGGCCGTATGCCGCTGAACGATACGGAAATTGCAATAGACTGCGTGCTTGAGGATGGGCTTGTAAAGCAGCTTGGCGACGAGATAACGCTTACAACGTCCGGCGGCACGGTCACGCTTAGGGTGGTGGGCTTTATAAGAAGCCCCATGTACATAAGCATGTTTGAACGCGGCACAAGCAGCATCGGCAACGGCACGAGCGACGGCTTTGCATACGCATCGGGCAACGCCATATCAAGCCTTGGCACAAAGCTGCCCGTAATAAGCCTGCTTAACACATTTTATACCCGTGCCGACATTGTTATTGAGGGTAAGGACGGGCTAAGCACATACAGCGACGAATACAAGGACCTTGTAAGCGACGTTATGGACCGCATAGACGATTACGCATCAACGCAAAGCGGCACATGGTACGTTCAGGGCAGATCCGGCAACCCCGGGTATTCGGATTACAGCGAAAATACGGACAGGATCGCCGCCGTGGGCGACGTTTTTCCGCTTATATTCTTCATAGTTGCCGCGCTTGTGTGCCTTACCACCATGACGAGAATGGTTGAGGAACAGCGCATAGAGATGGGCACCATGAAGGCGCTTGGCTACAGCGGCTGGCAGATAGCCATGAAGTACGCGGTCTATGCCATGTCCGCCTGCATAAGCGGCGGCATAGTGGGCGCAACGATAGGCTTTAAGCTTTTTCCGTATGTAATAATGAAGGGCTATTCAATAATGTATTACCTTGGCAGGTTTGAAACGCCCTACCGTTCGGATATTGCGCTTGCAGCAATAGCGGCAATGGCTGCATGCACGGCAACGGCAACTTTTTCCGCGTGCTATGCATCGCTCAGGGAGGTGCCCGCAACGCTTATGCGCCCCAAGGCGCCCAAGGCCGGCAGGCGCGTTTTGCTTGAAAAAATGACGTTTATATGGAAGCGGCTCAGCTTTACGTCCAAGGTAACGGTAAGGAATCTTTTCCGCTACAAAAAGCGCTTTTTCATGAGCGTTGTAGGCATAGCCGGCAGCGGGGCGCTGCTGGTAACGGCGTTCGGCATAAACGATTCCATATTCGGCATAATCGAAAAGCAGTTCGGCGAGATATGGCAGATGGACGTGCAGGCATATGTATACGAGGCTATGCCGCTGGACGATATGCGCGAGCTGCTTGAAAAGAATCCGGCGAACGATGATTTTGATTCGGTCATGTTCTGCCTTGATTCGCAGATGGACTGCGAAAAGGGCGGCAGGAGCCAAAGCGGGGTGCATCTGCTGGGCGTGGAAACGGCGCAGAGCATGGAAAACCGCATAAACCTTCATGATGGCGACAAGCCCGTTACGTTGGACGATACGGGCGTTGTAATTACGGCAAAGCTTGCGGAAACGCTTTCCGTAAAGGTGGGGGACGAAATAAACATGCGTACCGGCGGCGATGACCATATTATGCCGGTTACGGGCATTGCGGATAACTACGTTTATCATTATGTGTATATAACCGCGGCCTATTATGAAACCGCATTCGGCAAGGCCATGAAGTACAACGGCTTTATGGGCAATTTGCGGGACGGCATGAACAGCGAAACCCTGGAAGCAATGTCCACGGAGCTTTTGAGCGACAGCCGAATGTACACCGTGCGCACGATAGGCAGCATATACGATTCCGTATGGGATTCGCTGAGCATTTTGAATTACATTGTGTTTGTGCTTATACTCGGGTCTGGCATGCTAACGTTTGTGGTAATGCTGAACCTGACCAATATAAACATAGGCGAACGCATGCGCGAGCTTGCAACGCTTAGGGTGCTTGGGTTCTACGATAAGGAAATGTATGCCTACATATTCCGCGAAAACAACGCCCTATCCGTTATAGGGGCGGTTGTTGGGCTTGTGTTCGGCAAAATAATGCATCTGTTCGTAATACGCACCTGCGAGGTGGATATGGTTATGTTCGTGCGCAGCGCAAAGCCGCTGAGCTACGTTTACGCCTTTGCGCTCACAATAGTGTTTTCGCTTGTGGTCAATTTGATGATGCGGCGAAAGGTGCGCGCGATAGACATGGTTGAATCGCTCAAGAGCGCGGAATAAAGGAGGGAAAACATGAAAAAATCGTTCAGGCTGATTTGCCTTGTGCTGGCAATAGCGTTTGCGGCAAGCATGCTGATATCGATAGTGTGCAGCATTGCGCTGGCGGATGAAATGGATACGCGCGGCGAAACCGTTTACGTTGAAACGGACGCCGAGGGCAACGTGCTTTCCATGGTTTCAAGCGTGTATATAACCAACCTATCCGGCGCGGACACGGTTACGGACAACACAACGCTTACCAACATAAAGAATATACTCGGCAGCGAATCGCCCACAATACGCGGCAGCAGCGTTACGTTCAAGGCCGAAGGCGGGGACGTTTGCTATCAGGGCGTGGCAAGCGGGGAATTGCCCTTTGAGCTTAAGCTAAGCTATTATCTTAACGGCGTTAAAATGAAGCCTAACGAGATAGCCGGCAAAACAGGGCGGGTAAGAATTGAGGTAAGCTGCAAAAGCACGCTTAAAAAAACGGTTACGATAGACGATACCGAAAGGCAGATGAACGTGCCGTTCAGCGTTATAGGCATGATGACGCTGGACGAAAGCTGCACAAGCCTTGCATCGGACGCTAAAATATCCTCACAGGCGGGCGTAACGACCGTTATTGCCGTTATGCTGCCCGGGCTTGCGGAAAACCTGGAGGTGGAGGAAAACGACAAGCTGAAGGAAAGCTTCTACGTTGAAATGGACGCGGAAAGCTTTGAACTGAGCAAAAGCACGTTCATAGGCATGACGGGCATAGTGGACGAAAACGACCTTTCGGGCATAGACGATGTGGAAGGTCTGCTTACGGCGCTTGATGAGATAAACGAAGCCAGCAACGCACTATATAAGGGCGCAAAGCGGCTGCGCAGCGGCGCAGGCACGCTGAACGACGGCATAAATGAATATATTGACGGCGTTGTTGCGGCGGCGGACGGCACGAAGCAGCTTGAGGACGGCGCAAAGCAGCTCAATTACGGCACGGGCGAGGTTGCGATAGGCATATCCGCATTTGCAGCATCCATAAACGAGATAGTCGCCAAGGTGGATGAGGCCAAGGCCAAGCTTGACGAGCTGCAAAACCCTTCAACCGAGGTGGACAAGCGCATAATTGCCATAATAGAAAGCGAAATAAACAAGGCGCTTGCGGGCAAGGAGAAGGAGCTTAAAGAAAAGGTGCGCCAAAGCGTATACGATGCGCTTGCGGGCACGGATATGACGGAGGAGCAAAAGCAGGCGATAGCGGAGCAGGCGGCGAACGCGGTGAACATAGGGGACGTGAGCGTAAATATAGACCCCGATATTGCCAACGCCATACGAATGGCCGTGCTGGAGCTGGACGAAGTGAAGAAGGCCATAGCAAAGCTCAACGAGCTGACAGCAAAAGCGGATGCCGCCGCATCGGGCGCAAACGAGCTTGCAGCGGGCGCTGGGCAGGTTTCAAGCGGCATGGACAAGCTTTACCGCGGCATAAAGGAGCTGGACGAGGGCATGGCGCTTTTGAGCGGCAACAGCGAACAGCTTAAGGAAGGCGTAAAGCAGCTTTACCGCGGCATTGATAAGCTGACCGGCGGGCTTAGGCAGGTGAGCAGGGAAGGGCTTGCCAAAATAGTTGAAGAAACCAACGCCATACAGCTTTCCATTTCAAGGAAGGACGCCCTGCTTGACCTTTCCGAAAGCTACACCGCCTTTTCAAGCGATGCGGAGAATATAAACGGCACGGTGCAGTTCCTTATAACCACAGAGGCGATAGTGGAGCCGCTGCCGATAGAAATGCCGTCGCCCACGCCCGAGGGTACACCGGGTGCGGACAACGGCACGGATAAAACGGATAATGCCGATAATGCGGAGGAAAAATCCTTCTTCCAAAAAATCGGCGATTGGTTTGCCGAAGCCTTTGCAACGGTAAAGGGCTGGTTCGATTAAGCGGATATATCCGCCGCGGCGGAGGCGAACGTTATATGGGTGTGCTCTTCGGTAAGCACGCCCTTTTCCTTTAATTCGGCATATGTCACCATGCTATTATTTCCCGCGGAATAAAGCGCGTATGTGCTGCCGTCAGTCGTGCGCTCTTCAAGCACAATGTAGGCCGTGTCCGCGTTCGCCGCATATTCCGGGGGCAGCTCGCCTACGGCGTATTCGCGGCGGGCAATCTCGCGGCTGTTTGCATCCATCTCTATAAGCGTATAGCCCACGGGCAGCTTCGTTACGGCATATGTAACGCTTATGCTTGCGGAGTATGTTATCGCGCTTCCGTCGGGAGCGGCGGTGGCTGTGCTTTCGGCTATTTTATGTGAACATGAGCCGCCATCGGGCTCGCCGGACATGGATGTGCCGTGCCCCGCCGTGAGGTATATGTCCCCGTCCGCCGTTTGATACACGGGATTTATGTATATCGTATGCCGCTTGCCTGCGCCCGCTATGCCGTATACCGTGCATTCAAGCTCAAGCGATTCCTCGGATGAAGCGTCGCCGTCCTTCTGATGTATGCCCGTCTTGCCGCCGCATATGCCGTTATCGGTATATATTTGTTGGCTTGTGCCGTATTCCTGCACGGTGGTTGCCGTGAAAAATGCAAGGCCGTCAACGCCCGGGAAAACATACCTTCCGTCGATAAGCTCCGCATACAGCCTGCCGCCGTAGCGCGCGGAGTCTGCCCAGCTTATGCTGCCGCCGTGCAATGCGGACGGATTTGCGCTTATGTAGCCTTCAATGTCAATAATGTCAATATAGTCCGTTGTTATATAAACGCCGGTTAGCCTGTCGCGCGGAGCGGAGGCCGCGTCCATATCCTCCCGCGCAAGCATACAGCCGCACAGCAGCGCACACAGCGCCGCCATCAGGGCAAAAAGCCGTATATATCGTTTCATTCTTCGTCCTCCTCATCGAGTTTACCGTCAAAATTCAGAATATCGCCCACGTTGCAGCCAAGGTAGTAGCATATGCGGTTCAGCGTATGGAAGCGCACGCCCTTGCCCTTTCCGCTGCGCAGTATGGAAAGGTTGG
>CABSAH010000059.1 GCA_902475645.1 uncultured Christensenellaceae bacterium
GGAACGGCAAAATCGTTACCACCGAAGCCCGCGCGAAGGAGATCCGCCCCATAGCCGAAAAGCTGATCACCCTTGCCGTAAGCGAATACAAGAACACCGTTACCGTAGAAAAGGAAACCCGCAACGAGAAGCAGCAGATAGTCACGGTTGAAAAGATCAACGATATGCCTTCCAAGCTCCATGCCCGCAGGCAGATGATGGCTTATCTGTACAATACTCCCCTGCCCAGGAAGGACAAGGAGAGCAAGAGCGAGTATGCCGCGCGTTCCAAGCAGACCCCCAACCCCGTGGTTGAGAAGCTGTTCCGCGAAATCGCGCCCAAGTACGACGGACGCAAGGGCGGCTACACCCGCATATACAAGCTGGGGCCCCGCCGCGGCGACGCTACCGAGATGGCGATTATCGAGCTTGTTTGATAGAATAAGCTGACAAACAAAAATTATCGGGTCGTTTTACAAAGCGGCCCGATTTTTGATATAATGATACGGCATCAATAAACCGAATTGGAGATATTATGTTTTTTTCAATACTTGCCATTGTTTTAACCGTGCTTTTCATGTGCATACCCATTGCGGCGCTGGTGGTGGTGAATAGGGCGGGAGTAAAGCTTACCAAGCCGCTTGGAGCGGGCATAACGGCAATACTGGCAGCGTCGCTTATAAGCGCGGCGGTGCTGATGCTGTATGAGGATAGCGGCATAGCCTTCCTGCAAACGGGCTGGGCTGCGGCAATACGGTGGATATTGCTGGGCGCGATGGAGGCGATGGCGCTATATGTCTTATACAAGGTCGTATACAAAGGCCAAATAAGCCTGATGGAAGCCATATGCGTAAGCGTGGGCATGTGCATACCCATGCTGTACAGCCGCGCGCTGAGCATTGTTATGACGCATATACAGCTTGTGCAGCAGGGCATATCCAATGCGGACGGATGGGAGCTTTTCTACCTTACGCTGCCGTCCGTAATAATGGTATTCTTCCAGCCGGTAATGGCCATATTCATGGCGATAACAATGCGGCGCGGCAAATGGTATTTAGGCGCGGCGGCTTATGCGGCGCTGAACGCGCTTTGCTATAATATGAACGACATATGCTTTGTGCTCGGCGCGGGCGAATGGCTGAAGGCCGTTATATGGATAATACTCCTTGCGGCTGCTGCCGCGCAGGTTTACTATATTCGGCTGCACTATAAGGAGCTACCGCTGCCCGCGGCAAAGGCGAACGGCGCGCATACGCGGCTGAAGAACGATAAGTACGCATGGCCGGACGATTCCGCGTTCTTTGACAGCGAAAAGCCAAAGCAGATACACAGCGGCGGCAAAAAGAAGAAATAACCGATACCGCAACGGGGAGGCTCAGCGCTTCCCCATCATATTGCCCAAAAGCTGGGCAAGCATAAGCGGATTCATGCCGCCGCCCGCTTGACCGAGCGGGGCTGCGCCGCCCTTACCCATGCCGCCAAGGCTGCTTAATAGCTGCATAAGCTGCATT
The DNA here is from genome assembly GCA_902475645.1 of uncultured Christensenellaceae bacterium. Classification (GTDB taxonomy): domain Bacteria; phylum Bacillota; class Clostridia; order Christensenellales; family CAG-138; genus Phil1. The sequence goes on from CABSAH010000059.1 coordinate 1,491, forward strand.
GTGTCCCCCATGCCGCCCATGCCGGGCATGGCCTGCTGAGCCTGAGCGGGGCGCGGCGGGGCATATTGCGGCGGCGGGGCATACTGCCGCTGCGGCAGGGGAATATCGAGCATGGCGGCAATATGCTCGCGCTCGCCCGGGGCAAGGAACGGCTCCATTGCGCCAAGATATTCGCCCGCGCGTTCACGGCCCTGCTCATTGCGTATGCGGGAAGCCATTATATACGCGGGGGAGAACTGCGCCCCCTGCGGCTGGCTCCGCTGCGGCTGCGGAATTGTGTTGTTCAGCGTGCGCTGCATAATACGCCCCCTTAAAACGGAAATAGTACATCTATTTCAATGTATGCAAAAGGGATGAAATTTGAACCGTTTAGAACCATTGCGCGCTCCGCGTCATATAAATAGGCTGAAGGGAGATGATGCAATGAAAAGGGAGCTTAGGGGATACGGGCGCACGGAGCAGCGGACGGATTACGAAAGCATGGCGCAGAACGCCATGAACGCGGCCGATGCGCAGCAGATAAAAAGCATGGAGGAAGCGATGAACTACTACGGCGGCAAAAGCGAAGGCGAGCTGATGGAGGAGCTTATGCGCGGCAAGAACAGCGGCATGATAGACGAAGCGAAGCTGAACGAGGTTGCCGCGCGCATAGCGCCCATGCTTACGCCGGAGCAGCTTTCCCGCCTGAGCGCGGTGATGGATAGGCTTAGGCAATGAAAAAAGCCCTGCGGCAAAGCTGATGCGCCGGCAGGGCTTTTGCATATTATTCGGCTAAATATCCATTGCGTAGCATAAAAAGTCAACATCGTATACGAATGCGCGGCCGCAGCGGGAAAAGCCGATGCCTTCGTATATCCTTACGGCGGCGGGATTATCCGCGGCAACAAGCAGCCACAGCGAATCCGCACCGCGCTTTTTCGCCTCAACGGCGGCGTGGCGCATCATGTGCGCGGCTATTCCGCGGCGGCGGTATTCTGGGTCAACGCATAGGCGGCAAAGCATACACGGGTGCTTGGCGGCGGGCCAATTTGTACCTGCAACGCCCGTCACGTCATCAAATTCCTCCTTGGCGGTGGATGCGGTTATTACGGAAACGAGCCTGTTATCGGCAAAATAGCCGAAAAGCTCGCCCGCGGCGGCATCCCGGGCAAATATTTCCGTTGTTGGGTAGTCCTCGTCCCAATGGTTGAAGGTCGGCTTTATTCTATCGGCAAGCGCATTTGCAAGCGGCGCTTCTTCGCTCAAAAGGGCGCGGAACACGCCCGAGGCAACGTCAAAGGACAATTGGGTATCACCTCTGTTTACAAAAAATCCACACTAATAATTCGCCGCACACTCGGCTTTTCCTGCACGGCACATTGTCCCGCGGCGGGTATTGTGCTATACTTTACAGCATGGAAAAGAAATGGCAGCTTTGGGCGGGCATAGCATCGGGCGCGCTTGTATCGATAATATTCATATGGCGGAGCATAACGCAAAACGCCTCCGTGCTTGGGCTTATTGCGGGCGGAATAATGGCGGCGCTGTTTGCGGCGCTTATGATCGCGCTGTGCGCGCGGCCCTTTGCGGCATTGAAGGGCGGCAGCTTAAGCCCCGATGAAAGGCTGGGCGCAAGGAGCCTTAGGCACAGCAAAAGGCACCCGTGGGGCGAAATTGTGCTGTTCGTGCTGCTTACGCGGCTTGCGGCGCTGATAGTTGGATATCTGCTCTATCGCTGCGGCAGGCCATATCCCGGCGGCATATGGAATACGCTTGCCAACGTATGGGAGCATAGCGATTCGCCAAGCTATTTGGGCATTGCGGAGCGGTGGTACGTTACGCAGGGCGACCCGCGCTTCCATATTGTGTTTTTCCCGTTCTACCCCTGCGCCATATGGCTTTTTAACCTTATATTCAACAATTCGCTGATATCGGCAATGGCGGTTTCGTTCGCGGCGTCCGTTATAGGGGCGGTATTTGTATACGAGGCTGCGGCGCTGGACATGGAGCGGGACACGGCGCTCAGGGCCGTTAAATATATGCTCGTGTTCCCTGCGGCGTTCTTTTTGACCGCGCCCATGAGCGAGGCGCTGTTCATAATGCTAAGTGCCGCCGCAATATACTTCACGCGGAAAAAGCAATATGCTTGGGCGTGCGTATTCGGTGCGCTTTCGGGCTTCACGCGCTCCGTGGGCGGGCTGATAATTGTATTTATTGCCTGGGAAATAGCGGAGGACTTCATAACGGCGTATCGAATGGGTACGATAAAGGAAGAAAGACGCGCGCTTATACTGAATACACTGTGCCTGCTGATAGTTCCGCTGGGGCTTTTGGGCTATATATATATAAACCACGCCGTAACGGGCAATGCGTTCACGTTTATGAAGTATCAAAGGGAGCATTGGTCGCAGGGGTTCGGATTTTTCTTTGAATCGGCTGCAACGCAGGCGGACGCGGCGGCGCGCGCGGCACAGCGCGGCAATATAAGCGAGCTTTGGGGGCTGTGGATACCCAACCTTACGGCGAGCATTGGGGCGCTTGTCATGATGCTGACGGGCACAAAAAAGCTCAGGCCGGCATACACCGCGTACTTTATTGCGTATTTTGCGGTGGCGTGCGGGGCAACGTGGCTTTTAAGCTCACCGCGCTACCTTACGGCATGCATACCGCTTATGCTTGCGGCAGCAGGAATAAGCGGGGAGCGGCGCACGGATGCGGTTATGACGGCAGCCTGTATATTGCTTCAGGCGGCGTATCTTTTCATGTACGTTAACGGCTACTACGTTTATTGACAAAAAGCGGAGCATTCCCACTTGAAATCCGCGCAAAATAGTTGTACTATAAAACAGGCGCACATCGGAAGCAGGCTCGGCCCGCTTCCTTTTATTGTTTAACAGATAGCTTTTCAGGAGGAAATGATGAGGCAGGGATTTGACAACGCGAAGTATCTTTCTATGCAGTCGGAACATATATTGAGCCGCATTGACCAATTCGGCGGCAAGCTATATTTGGAATTCGGGGGCAAGCTGTTCGATGATTACCATGCAGCGCGCGTGCTGCCGGGCTTTGAGCCGGATAGCAAGGTGCGTATGCTTATGCAGCTAAAGGACAAGGCGGAAATAGTAATTGCCATAAACGCATCGGACATAGAAAAGAACAAGGTTCGCGGGGATCTCGGCATAACATATGATTTGGACGTATTAAGGCTTATTGACGCATTCCGCGCAATAGGGCTGTATGTGGGCAGCGTTGTGCTTACGCAGTATCGCGGGCAGAGCGTTGCCGATGCGTTCAGGCAGCGGCTTGAAGGGCTTGGAATCCGCGTATATAAGCATTACCCGATAGAAGGCTACCCAAGCAACGTGGAGCTTATCGTAAGCCCTGACGGCTACGGCAGGGACGAATATATTGAAACGAGCAGGCCGCTGATAGTTGTTACGGCGCCCGGCCCCGGCAGCGGCAAGATGGCCGTTTGCTTAAGCCAGCTTTACCACGAGCATCAGCGCGGCATAAGGGCGGGCTATGCTAAATTTGAAACGTTCCCGATATGGAATCTGCCGCTGAAGCACCCCGTAAACATTGCCTATGAGGCGGCGACGGCAGACCTTAACGACGTGAACATGATAGACCCGTTCCATTTGGAGGCATACGGCAAAACCGCCGTAAACTACAACAGGGACGTTGAAATATTCCCCGTGCTTGCCGCAATATTCAGGCAGATATACGGCGAATGCCCGTATAAATCCCCAACGGATATGGGCGTTAACATGGCGGGCTTCTGCATTGTGGATGACGATGCCTGCCGCGAAGCATCAAATCAGGAGATAATACGCCGCTACTATGCCGAAATGTGCCAGCTAAGGCAGGGCATGGGGGACGAGGAAACGGTGCAGAAGCTGCGGCTGCTTATGAATCAGGCAGGGCTTACCGAGGCGGACAGGCCGGTTATAGCCAAGTGCCTTGAAAAGGCGGAGGCCACGGGTCAGCCCGCGGCGGCGCTGCAGCTTCCGGACGGGCGCATAATAACGGGCAAAACCTCCAATCTGCTGGGCGCAAGCGCGGCGCTGCTGCTGAATGCGCTGAAAGCGCTTGGCGGCATAAAGGACGATATGCACCTTATTTCCCCAATAATAATAGGCCCCATACAGGATTTGAAGATAAAGCATCTTGGCAACCACAACCCGCGCCTGCATACGGACGAAATACTTATAGCCCTTTCCATATGCGCGGCAACCAACCCCACGGCGGATCTTGCCATGCGGCAGCTAAGCAAGCTTAGGGGGTGCGAAGCTCATTCCTCTGTAATACTTTCGGGCGTGGACGTTGCAACCTTCAGGAAGCTTGGCGTTAATCTTACCTGCGAGCCGCGGTATCAAACCAAAAAGCTTTTCCATAAATAATATATAATCTGCTGTTTAACAATGTTGTCACCATTTTGGGCGGAGTTTATGGTATGCTATAAGCAAAGGTTGGTGAATGAGATACGGAAATGAACGTGCTGTTTTTTCTGAGGCCAAAGGTTACCACGGCCTACATCTATTATGATAATACCCTTAGGCAGGGGCTTGAAAAGCTGAGGCATTACGGCTATACCGCCATACCCGTTATTGATCACGACGGTAAATACAAGGGAACCGTTACCGAAGGGGACTTTTTGTGGAAGCTTGCGGACGAATCCGCATGGGATAACCATGCGCAGGAGCGGCTGTATGTTAAGGACATACTAAAGGCGGACCGCAACAGGGCGGTGAACGTGAACGCATCGCTTGAGGATTTGTTCCTTATGGCGCAGATACAGAACTTTGTGCCCGTAACGGACGATTTGGGTTCGTTCATAGGCATAGTTACCAGGCGCGACATACTGCAATATTATTATAAGCTTACCCATCCCGAAATTGCGCAGAAGCAGCAGCGCCCCGCGGCGGCGAACGCGGAAGGAGCATAAGCTTGGGCGATTTTTACGAAGGGCGCATATTCCGCCCGCCAAGCGAGGCATACAGCCTTATAGTGCAGTCCACAATAGGGTGCAGCCATAACCGCTGCGCCTTCTGCACAATGTATAAGGAAAAGAAGTTCCGAATACGGAGCGTGGACGATGTTTTATGCGACCTTGAACGCGCGCGCGGCTTTGCAAGCAGCATAAAGCGCATATTCTTTGCAGACGGGGATGCGTTTATGCGCAAAAGCGAAGAGCAGCTGAGCATAAGCGCGGCGGTAAGGCGCATTTTCCCGGAATGTGAAAGGGTTAGCATGTATGCTTCGTCCAAAAGCGTGCTTATAAAAACGGATGACGAGCTTAAGGCGCTGCACGATTCGGGCATAAGGCTTTTGTACATGGGGCTTGAATCGGGCGATGATGAGCTGCTTAAGCGCATAGACAAGGGCGCAACGGCCGATGAGATAGTGCTTGCGGGGCAGCGCGCAAAGCGGGCGGGCTTTGCGGTTTCACTTACGGCTATACTCGGCCTTGCGGGAGATGAAGGCTCCGCTGCGCACGCAAGGGCCACGGCGCGCGCCGTAAGCCTTATGAAGCCGGATTATTTTGGCCTGCTTTCGCTTATGCTGGAGCCGGGCTGTCCGATGTATGATGATTACGTTGCGGGTAAGCTGAAGCCCGTAGGCCCCGCGGCGGCGCTTGAAGAATGCAGAACAATGCTTGAAAATACGGATAGCGAGGGTACGGTGTTCCGCGCCAACCATGCATCGAACTACATAAATCTGAAGGGAACGCTAAATAAGGATACGCCGCGCATGTTAAGGGAAATAAACCGCGCACTCAGCGGACACGCGCCAATAAAGGACGAAGCGTGGAGAAGATTATGATAAACAAACCACAGGGGAGGCAGCAAGCCGCCCCTGTGTGCGCATTTTGGGGCAATATTGGCAAAGCGGCATAAAGAATCCGTTAAGATAAAGCGCATAACCGTAAAGAGAACGTTTACATTGGCGCGGCGCGGCAATATGCGGCATTGCAATAATGCAAAAATCGTTGTACATTTATTATGTATACGGAAAAATCCATTACGGCAAAGGGGATGCGCATGAGCTCGCCGGCAAAGAAAAAGTCTGCAAAAACAATATGGCGCGACGTTGGCATAACCGTAGGCACGCTTGCGGCGGCAACGCTTTTGTGCTATGCGCTGAGGCCGTTTGCGGGGGAAGAACAGTTTGAAGCGATAATATTCGTGGTGGCGGTGCTTATAATTTCGCGCTTCACAAACGGGTATGCATGCGGCGTGGCGGCGAGCATAATAGGCGTGCTTATAGTCAACTGCGTTTTTACATATCCGTACTATCGGCTGAATTTTACGCTTACGGGATACCCGATAGCGATACTTAGCATGCTTGCGGCGGCCGTTCTAACCGGCACGCAGACCACAAGGATAAAGGAGCAGGAGCAATTAAAGGTTGAGGCCGAAAGGGAGCGGACAAGGAGCAATCTTCTGCGCGCCGTGTCGCACGATTTGCGCACGCCGCTTACGGCAATTTCGGGCGCATGCAGCGTGCTGAAGGAAGGCGAGGATACGCTGAGCGCGGAGGAAAAGCATAAGCTTTTGAACCAGATAGACGAGGATTCGCAATGGCTTATAAGGCTGGTTGAAAACCTGCTCGTAGTTACGCGGATAGATACGCCAGGCAGCGGGGCGAACATAGCAAAGGAAAGCGAAGCGGTGGAGGAGGTTGCGGCGTCCGCATTGGCGCTGTTCAAAAAGAATTTCCCAAGCGTTAAGGTGGAAGCGCGGCTGCCCAAGGAGCTTTTGATGGTACCTATGGACGGTATGCTTATAAGGCAGGTATTGCTGAACCTTTTTGAAAACGCGGCAATACACGCGGAGGGCATGACCAAGATAACGCTTGAAATAAAGCGGGAAGGAGACAACGCGGTATTTCGCGTTATAGACGACGGGCGCGGAATAGACCCCAATGTGCTGCCGCATATATTGGAGGGCAACTTTAAGCAAAGCGTAGGCAGCAGCGAGGATAAAAAGCGGAACATGGGCATAGGGTTAAGCGTGTGCAGCACCATAATAAGCGCGCATGAGGGCGAAATGCGGGCATATAACGGGCGAAGCGGCGGGGCGGTATTTGAATTTACGCTTCCGCTGGATATGACGGAGATGGAGCTATATGACTATGACGAGCAGCAGGAGGACGAATGAGCAATAAATATTTGGTAGTTATAGTGGAGGATGAACAGAACATATCCGGCTTTGTAAGCACGGTGCTTGAAGCCAACGGATTTGACACAATGGTTGCGCGCAACGGGGCGGAGGCCGTTATACTCATAACGTCGCACTGCCCGGACGTAATACTGCTTGATTTGGGGCTGCCGGATATGGACGGGCAGAGCATAATAGAAACCGTGCGAAGCTGGTCGAACGTGCCGATAATAGTGGTATCCGCGCGCACAAGGGAGCGCGACAAGGTGAAGGCGCTTGAAGCGGGGGCGGATGACTATATAACAAAGCCGTTCGGCACAAGCGAGCTGCTTGCGCGGATACGCACGGCGCTGAGGCATGTGCAGCTAAGGGAAGGGCAGCAGGCGCAGCGGCAAAGCGGCGTATTCCATACGGGCGAGTTGGAGGTGGATTACGACAGGCGGCGCGTATTCGTGAACGGCGAGGATGTACACCTGACGCAGAATGAATACAAAATTGTTGCGCTGCTCAGCAAGTATTCGGGCCGCGTGCTTACATATGATTCAATAATAAAGCATATTTGGGGGCCGAATGCCAAGCAGGGCAACCAGATACTGCGCGTGAACATGGCAAACATCCGCCGCAAGATAGAACCTTCCACAGCTGAGCCGCGCTATATTATGACCGAGATGGGCGTGGGCTACCGCATGGCGGAGGGCGACGAATAAAAGCCAAAATAACTAAGGGAGCAGCCTTGAACTGCTCCCTTGCTGTTTTTTTTATCCTTATATTGCGCTGCGGTTTATGGGCATGCTCATGCACCGCGGGCCGCCGCGTCCGCGCACAAGCTCGCCGGCAGGAACAAGGTTAAGCTTTATTCCGGCCTTGGCAATAAGCTCGTTGGTAACATCGTTGCGGTCGTATACGGCAATGTTGCCGGGGGAAAGCGTGAGCGAATTCGAGCCCATGTTCCAATGCTCCCTTGCGGCAATTATGGGATCTCCGCCGCCCATTTCTATGAA
>CABSAH010000060.1 GCA_902475645.1 uncultured Christensenellaceae bacterium
GGAGCTTATAAAAAAGCCGTTCCAGAAAAAAGTATATCTCCTTTTGATTTCAACGCTCGTTACCGCGGCAATAGCATTCATATTCAAGGATTTGTTCGATTCCGCATTTGAAGGCAGGTTTTTGGGCATAGGCTTTTTGATCACCGCCGCAATACTTTTCGCTAACGAAAAGATTGCCCACGGCAAAAAGAAAATCAAGGATATGAAATACCCCGAAGCCTTGGGCATTGGCCTTATGCAGGGCGCGGCAATATTCCCGGGCGTATCGCGCAGCGGCTCAACCATTGCCGGGGCGCGTCTGTTCGGCCTTTCCAGGGAATCCGCGGCGGAGTATTCGTTCATACTCTCCATTCCCGCAATACTCGGCTCCCTCGTTATGCAGATACCCGACGTTGCGGCGGAAGGGCTCCGCGGGACGGATTGGGGCTGCATAATAGTTGGCACGATCGTTGCCGCCGTAAGCGGCTATTTTGCGATACGCCTTATGCTCAACCTTATAATAAAAAGAAGCCTGAAGGGATTTATAATATACGTTGCGGCGCTGGGCGTGCTTGTGCTTTGCGATCAGCTTATATTCAACGTATTCTTCACCAACCCGTTTTAATTGAGGAACAGCCATGGACCCAAGGGCAAGGACGGTTTACCGCGTTGACGTGCGCAGCTTTTTCGATTCCGATGCGGACGGGCTGGGCGACATAAACGGCGTTGCCGCAAAAATAGACTATATAAAGGAAATAGGCGCGGATACGCTTATGCTTTCCCCCGTGCTTATGCCCGGCGATTATGCCGTTGACCCCGAAATAGGCACGGCGGACGCGCTTGACGCGCTGATAGACAGGGCCGCAGCCCGCATGATAGGCACGGTGCTTGAAATGCCTGTTGATATGCGCCTGAATGACGATGACGCCATGGAGCGCGCCGCCGCAGCCATGCGCTATTGGCTGGACAGGGGCGTTATGGGCATTGCCGTGAATACGGACGCCTTAACCGCGCGGGGGGACAAGCGCGCGCTGCACCGCGCAATGCATGCGCTGAACAGGAGCGTTTTTTCGCTGTATCCCGATTGCTTCACCGTGGGCACGGGTAAAAGCGTGCCTTTTGAGGACGCCGTGCAGCTTACGCGAACGGAGAACAGGGAGCTGCTTATGCAGCTTTATACGCCCGCGCATATGGCCGAAGCCTTCTCCCCCGCCCCCGTTGGGCTCGGCGCGCTGTTTGGCGGCGGGGACGCTAAGCGCTTCAGGCACGGCGCGGATTATCATCAGGTGCAGGGCGAGCTTCGCGGCGGCTGGTTTTTGAACGGCATTTCGCTTGCGCAGGGGCAGTATTCGTCCCGCAATGAGCTTATGCGCCGCCTGCGCTCCAAGGCCGCCTGCCTTTTTGCCATGACGGGGCGCGGCACGCCGCTTATACATCAGGGCGACGAAATAGGGCTTTATGCCCCAAATATGCCCATGCAATGGAACAATTCCCGCGCCGCGGGCTTTACGTTGGGCACGCCTAAAATCAAGGGCGACGGCGCATTGAGCCACATAAACGTCGAAGAGGACATGACGCACATGGATTCCGTATGCGCGTTTTATAAGCGCGCAATCGAGCTTAGGCGCAGCCACAGCGCGCTTATATACGGCGAATATGCGCCCGTGGATTCCGAAAATGCGCACGTTACGGCATACTCCCGTTCGGACGGGGCGGAAAGCCTGCTTATCGTTATAAACATTACCGACCGCGCCGCAAGGGTTGCGCTGGACGGCTGCAAAAAGGGCGAGTGTCTGCTATATACCAATTCGCCCAAGCCCGTTGCCGAAATCATGAAGCTTCAGCCATACGAAGGCTTTGTATACAGATTGAGGTAAAAAAATGGAATACGGCGGCGCGCGCATATATATAATCGATGAAGCATCCTCCATCGAAAGCCGCACGGAGCGGCTGATTCGCCTTGCGCGCGAATACGCGGCGGAGGAGGACGTGCCGCTGCCAAAAAAGCTGAGCATAGCAAGGAGCGAACACGGCAAGCCGTATTTTGAAAACGCGCCGTGGCTGCATTTTTCCGTATCCCATTCGGGCGGGCTTTGGGTATGCGCGCTATGCCGCAGCGAGGTGGGTATAGATATCGAGCAATACTCCGCGCGGGATTATTTATCGCTTGCGGGGCGCTTCTTCCACCCCGATGAAACGAAGTATACCGAGCGCGGCGGCGCCGAGGCGTTCTATTCCGTTTGGACGGCAAAGGAAAGCTACGTTAAGCTGCTTGGCACCGGCATAGGCGGCAGCTTTTCGCATTTCAGCGTTGTCGGGCGCGGCGGCATATCGGGCGGGCGGCTGTTTGCGCGCTTTACCCCCATACCCGTGCAAAAGGGATACGCGCTCACGCTCTGCCGCTGGGACGATGAGTGAAAAAAGCGCAAAATCCGATTTACCGTATATTGACATACATACCGAATAAAAGGAGATATTATCAATGAAAACGGGCAATATTGGCATTTCGACCGAAAACGGCGCGGCAAGCGCGCCTTATGCGTCGGCATCCCCGCGTGAAATACGCGCGCTTATACGCGCGGGCAGAATAACAGCACCCACAGCGGGCATGTCCGCAGGGTATGCGCAGGCGAATTTGGTGATACTGCCAAAGGAATACGCGGCGGACTTTGCGGAATACGCCCGCATAAATCCCGCCCCCTGCCCCGTGCTTGAAACGCTTAAAGCTTCGCCGTATACGCGCCTTATGGCGGCGGACGGCAACATACTTACGGATATACCCAAATACCGCATATACCGAAACGGCGCGCTTGATACGGAGGTGACCGACGCAAGTGAATATTACCAAAGCGGCATGGTCGGCTTCCTTATAGGGTGCAGCTTTTCGTTTGAGGAGGCGCTTATGCGCGCGGGCATAGAGGTGCGCCATATTGCGGCGGGGCGCAACGTGCCCATGTACAAAACCAACATTATGACAAAGCCCTGCGGCCCGTTTTCAGGCCCTACGGTATGCTCCATGCGGCCCATGACGAAAAAGCACGCGGAGCTTGCATACAGAATAACCGCCGCCATGCCCAATGTACACGGCGCGCCCGTGCATATAGGCAAGCCCGAGGATATAGGCATTGCGGACATTATGCGGCCCGATTACGGGGACAGCGTGGAAATACGCGAAGGCGAGGTATGCGTATTCTGGCCCTGCGGCGTTACCCCGCAGGCGGCAATAGAAAACGCCAAGCCGCCAATTGTAATAACCCACAGCCCCGGGCATATGTTCATAACCGACATATTGAACAGCGAATTAAACGATTTTATAGAAGCGCACAGGGGCGAATAAGGCAGCACATAAAAAAGTGGCCGTGAGCCACTTTTTTATATTTTACGCATTGCGCTAATCCATTTTTCTCAGCTTCGGGCCGGGGTCGCCCTGCTTCCAATGCCGGCGGCAAAGACTTATGTATTTATCCTCCGCGCCAAGCACCACCTGCTCGCCCTGCTTGGTTATGCCTCCCTTGCCGTCAAGCCGCGCGTTGCACGTTGCCTTGCGGCCGCACCAGCATATTGTCTTTACCTCCTCTATGCTGTCCGCCCAGGCAAGCAGCCATTTGCTCCCTTCAAATAGCTCCCCGCGAAAATCCGCGCGCAGCCCGTAGCATATTACGGGCACGTTGTATTCATCCACAATATCCGTCAGCAGCTCCACCTCCGCCTTGCTTAGGAACTGCGCCTCGTCCACTATTATGCAGTCGTACTCGCGCCGCCTTACCGCATCTATATCCATTTCGTCAAAAAGCGTACATTCGTCCATAACGCCGCAGCGGCTTTTCATAATATGCACGCCGTCGCGCGTATCGGTACGCGGCTTCACCAGCAGCGCCTTCTGCCCCTGCTCGCCGTAATTATACTTTACCATTATGGCGTTTGCGGTTTTGCTGGAGCTCATTGCCCCGTAGCGGAAATATAGCTTTGCCATTTTGGGAATGTCCTTTCATAATTGATTGTTATATTGTATCAGACGCGGCTGAGAATATAAAGTACAAAAACCGCGCGCCGTATGATAGAATGTATTATCAATAAATATATTGGGAGGAACATAAAATGGCAATAAGTGTATTTCAGGTACAAAGCCCGCTGTCTCAGGTTACGCGGGAACGCACGGACGAATATCTTAAAACCGTGGGCAGCGCCGTAGGCGAGGAGCTGGTGCGCGTTGATTTGGACGAATTTGAAAAGGCTCCCTTCGCGCTGGTATTCGTGGCCTCCGGCGGGAGCGAGGGCATATTTAAGCAGGGCTACGAGCGCATATGCCAAAAGCCGTGCTATATACTGACAAGCGGCGAAAGCAACTCCCTTGCCGCCAGCATGGAAATACTGTCCTTCCTAAAGCAGCAGGGCAAGCGGGGCGAAATACTGCACGGCAGCGTAAATGACGTTGCAAGGCGCATAAACGCGCTGAAGCTGGCTCATGCGGGCATTGCAAGGCTCAACGGCATGAGGCTTGGCGTTATAGGCGCGCCGTCGGATTGGCTGATTGCCAGCAATACGGACGGAGCGGCGTATCAGGCTAAGCTTGGGCTTACGCTTGTGCATGTGCCGATAGGCGAGCTTATAGAGGAAACGAAGAAGGGCGGCTATGAGCCGAACGAATACACGGAGCTTTTGATGGCACAGGGCTACGACAGGGCGGAGATGGAAAAGAGCCTTAACGTATACGGCGCGCTGAAGCGCATAATTGCCAAATACGGCCTTGGCGCGGTAACGGTGCGCTGCTTTGATTTGCTTGATACCGTGTTCACAACGGGCTGCCTCGGCCTTGCAATACTCAATGCGGAGGGCATTTACGCCGGCTGCGAGGGCGATATCCCCGCCGCCGTATCCATGGCCATACTCGGCGCGGTATCGGGCAGGGACGTATTCCTTTGCAACCCCAGCCGCATAGATACCGCCGCGGGCGAAATGGTGCTTGCGCACTGCACGCTGCCCGTATCCATGCCGCTCAGCATACGCCTTACCACGCATTACGAATCGGATATTGGCGTTGCAATAGCGGGCGAGCTTCCCGAAGGCGTATGCACCGTGTTCAAGGCCGCGGGCGACCTTTCCCGCTTCTTTGTAAAGCGCGGCGAAATTACGGAAAACCTGCACGAAACCTGCCTTTGCCGCACGCAGATAAAGCTGAGGCTTGATGATTTTTCGTATTTCCTCACCAACCCCATAAACAACCATCACCTTGTTTGCAGCGGGGACTATACGGACGCGCTGAACGAATTCTTCGCGCTTATAGGCTGACAATAAGCCCGAATAACGCGCAAACAGCCGCGAGAGCATGGCATGAAAAAAGCATATATAAAAAATACATCTTTTATTTCATGCATATTTTTGATAGAATATATATAATCATGCGGATATATAATATGCATGGTCAAAAATGAACGGAGGATAAGACATAATGAAAAAATTTGCTGCTTTGATGCTGGCTTTGGTTCTTGCCATAGCCGCCATCGGCTGCTCCGCCCCTGCGGATCAGAACGTGGACAAGCCCGCCGACACCAATCCGGGTCAGAACGTGACTGAGCCTGTCAATACCGATGCGGGCCAGACCGATACCACTCCCACCGACGATAATAAGGCGCCCTATCGCGTAGCCATGGTTACCGATACCGGCGGAATCAACGACCAGTCCTTCAACGCTTCCGCGTGGGCCGGTTTGCAGAGGGCTCAGGAGGAGCTTGGCTGCGAGGTTAAGTATTTTGAATCCAAGACCGACGCCGACTATGCCCCCAACCTTGAAACCGCCGTTGACGAGGGCTACGACCTTATACTGTGCATCGGCTTCCTTATGGCCGATACTCTGGCTGAGGTTTCCGCCAACTATCCCGACCAGGCGTTTGCAATAGTTGACAATTCAAGCGTTGGCGCCAACGTTGTGGGCGTTAACTTTGCAACCGAGCAGTGCTCCTATCTGGTAGGCGTTGCCGCCGCCACCATGACAAAGACCAACAACGTCGGTTTCGTAGTCGGCATGGTCAGCCCCGTCATGAACACCTTCGGTTACGGCTTCTATGCCGGCGTGCGCGACACCAACCCCGATTGCCAGGTTCAGTGCTACAATGCCAACAGCTTTGGCGATGCCGCAGGCGGTAAGGCTGCCACCATCAATATGTACACCAACGGCGCGGACGTGGTTTACCATGCCGCGGGCGCAACCGGCCTTGGCGTTATAGAAGCCGGTAAGGAGCAGGGCAAGCTGGTAATAGGCGTTGACCAGGATCAGGCTCCCCTCGCCCCCGAAGCCGTGCTGACCAGCGCCATAAAGCGCGTTGACAACGGCGTGTTCGCCCTGTGCAAGGACGGCGTTGAGGGCAAGCTGACGCTCGGCTCCGACGTAAACTACGATATCACCTCCGGTGCCGTTGACGTATCCCCCACCGATACCCTGATGAGCGACGAGTGCAAGGCCGCCGTTGCCGAAGCAAGGGCAAAGATACTCTCCGGCGAAATCAAGGTTCCCGCAACTACCGAGGCCTTTGATGCCGCCTACGGTTCCGATTACTACACTCTGGATGACTAATGGCTGAATAAGCGCATCCCTGCCCGAAGCATATCGGGCAGGGATTTGTTATAACAATTCCTTTATCACATCACGCAAGCATACATTTTTTAAGGAGGTGAGCCGGCTTGGAGGGAAACGGGCGCACAGACCCCGCGGTTGAAATGAAGAACATAGTAAAAATGTTCGGCTCCTTCAAGGCAAACGACGGGATAAACCTGACCGTTCACAAGGGCGAAATACACGCCATATTGGGCGAAAACGGCGCGGGTAAATCCACGCTTATGAACATATTATACGGATTGTATCATCCCACATCCGGCCAAATATTCATAAACGGCAAAGAGGTTTCAATATCCGGCCCAAACAAGGCCATAGAGCTTGGCATAGGCATGGTGCATCAGCATTTTATGCTTGTGCAGCCCTTTACCGTTGCCGAAAACATAATACTGGGCATGGAGCCCATGCTCCCCGGCGGGCGGGTCAATATGAAGGCGGCACGCGCAAAGGTTAACGAAATATCCGAGCGTTACGGCCTTGAGGTTAACGCCGACGCCAAGATAGAGGATATATCCGTAGGTATGCAGCAGCGCGCGGAAATATTGAAGGTGCTGTACCGCGGCGCGGATATATTGATATTGGATGAGCCTACGGCCTCCCTTACACCGCAGGAAATAGAAGAACTCATAGAAATAATGCATAATCTTGCGCGCGAGGGAAAAACCGTTATACTCATAACCCACAAGCTGAAGGAAATAAAGGCCGCTGCGGATTACTGCACAATTATCCGCCAGGGCAAATATATAAACACCGTCCGCGTTGCGGATACCACGGAGCAGCAGCTCGCCGCCATGATGGTTGGCAGGAGCGTTGAATTCAAGGTGGATAAGGCGGCGATAGAGCCGGGCGAAATTGCGCTTGAGGTGCATGATCTTCACGCCAAGGATTACAGGAACATAGAAGTCCTACGCGGGCTGGATATAAGCGTAAGAAAGGGCGAAATAGTAGGCATTGCCGGAATAGACGGCAACGGGCAGACGGAGTTGGTTGAAATACTTACCGGCCTTAAAAAAGCCACGGGCGGCACAATAACCATGAACGGGCACGACGCATACAACAAAACACCGCGCCAGCTTTTTGACATGGGCATTTCAAGCATACCCGCGGACAGGCATAAGCACGGGCTGGTGCTGGACTTTTCGGTTGAGGATAACCTGATTCTGCAAAATGCGGACGAAAAGCCGTTTTCAAGCCGCGGCACGCTTAACTTCAAGGCCATTGACGAGCATGCAAAGGAGCTTATAGAAAAATACGATATCCGTCCCCGCGGCTGCGAGCATGAGCGCGCGGGCGACCTTTCCGGCGGCAATCAGCAAAAGGTGATAATTGCAAGGGAGGTCACGAACGATAAGGATTTGCTTATAGCCGTGAACCCCACGCGCGGGCTTGACGTTGGTGCGATTGAGTATGTGCATAAGTACATTGTGGATCAGCGCAACAAGCACAAGGCCGTGCTGCTGGTAAGCTTTGAGCTGGACGAGGTTATGAGCCTTTCCGACAGGATAGACGTTATATTTGAAGGAAAGATAGTTGGCAGCGTGCGCGGGAGCGAGGCGGACGAGAAGCAGCTTGGATTGATGATGGCGGGAGGATCGGCGCATGAAGAATAGCATAAGCACAGGGCGCTTTGTTGATAAGCTGAGCGAAAGCTCATTCACCTACACGTTCATTTCAATAATAATCGGCTTTATCGTGGGCGCAATCGCGCTGATAATCGCAGGCTATAACCCGATAGAATCCTACGGCAAGCTGTTCGGCGTAATATTCCGCTCCTCAAAGAATATTTCATACAGCTTTATTGAATATTCCGTGCCGTATATACTAACCGGCCTTTCCGTGGCCTTTGCGTTCAAAACGGGCGTATTCAACATAGGCGCGGAGGGTCAATACGTTATGGGCAGCGTTGCGGCCATGCTTGTGGGCGCGTTCGTAAAGGCTCCCGCGTTCATACATATTCCGCTCTGCATACTTGCGGCGCTTGCAGCGGGCGCGCTGTGGGGCGGGCTGGTAGGCTTTTTGAAGATACGCTTCGGCGCGCACGAGGTGCTGTGCATGATAATGTTCAACTGGATAGCCTACTATTTTTCCAACTTTATAGTAAATCTTGACTGGGTAAACGTCGGCGACGGCAAAACATGGTCCGTACCCATTGCCGATACCGCCAAAATAACAATATCCGATTGGCTGCCCGGACTTTCGCCAAAGGCGCATTTCGGCGTGTTCATAGCGCTTATATGCGTGGTTGTTATCTATTATATAATCAACCGCACCACGCTCGGCTTTAAGCTTAAGGCGGTCGGCTTCAATCGCTCCGCCGCCGAATATGCGGGCATAAACGCAAACGGCTCCGTGCTTACGGCGCTCAGCATATCCGGCATGCTTGCTTCCCTTGCGGGCGCGCTTCAGGTAATGGGCGTAACGTATAAGGTAAGCCAGTTTGCGGGGCAGGAGGGTTACGGCTTCCAGGGCATAACCGTTGCGCTGATAGGCGGCACAAATCCCTTCGGCGTGCTGCTTGGCGCGGAGTTCTTCGGCGCAATGAAATTCGGCGGCACGCGCTTTGATGCGCCCAGCGAGATTGTGGACATTATAATGGGCTGCATAGTGCTGTGCATCGCCATTTCAAGCCTGCTGAGGATGATTATGAGCGGAAGAAAACGAAATAAGGGAGGCGTATAACATGGATCAGTTTTTCAAAACGCTTGGCATAGTGCTTAACGCCACGCTTATGTATACTCCCCCGCTGCTGTTTGCGGCGCTCGGCTCCTGCTGCT